>ANAW01000011.1:0-134082 GCA_000340945.1 Nocardiopsis synnemataformans DSM 44143
ACCCGAGGCCAGCGGCTCCGCCGAGGCGTGCGACAGCGGCAGGGTGCCGCCACCCGCGCCGCCGAGCAGGCCGCCCAGGATGTCCGAACCGCCCAGACCGGAGGAACCACCACCCAGCAGACCGGACAGCGGGTCACCCGACACCGGGCTCGCGGTACCCGACAGGGGCAGCGTCTCGCCGACGGTGTTCAGGTCCAGCGGTCCGACGTTGGTGGCGTTCTCCTCCCCCGCCCGGATCGGGGTGTCGGTGGAGACGGCGTTCCCGGCGACCGGGCCGAGGGGCTGCTCCGGGGCGGACTGGCGCCGCACGTCGGGCTGGGCGGAGATCTGGCCGGGCTCGACCTTGACCAGCTCGCCCAGGGGCGTGGAGACGCCCTCCGTCAGCGGCGCCGGGACCTGGCTGCCCAGGTCGTTCAGCGCGAGCCCGTCCGTGGCGCCGCCGAGGGCGTCGGCCCCGGCGATCCCGGCGCCGAGGGCGACGAAACCCGCGGTGCTGGCGGCCACCAGCAGGGTCTTGGCAGAGGTGCGGGCGGTGTTGAACATGTCGTGTGTCCTTCCGGAGTGTGGTCTCTGGCTCTCGCGTGGACGGCGTTCGGGTGCGCTTCCCGCCGTCCGACGGCTCCGCTCCCCTGGCCGGGGGGAGGGTTCCGTTCGGGTCCGGGCTTTCCGGTGGGAGAGCCCGCCGCGCCTGGAGGGAGCGGTGCGGCTCTACCGGTCATCAGTCGTGGATCTGGCTGGCCACTGACTGACGTGAACCTCGCCGTCGAGGTGCGCGGCTCACGTCAACCCCCAGAGGCGTCCGGTTCCTCACCCAACGTGACCGTTGGTGGGCGTTCCGGTTCTGGGAAGGGGCGTGCCAGGAGGGGTCGCTGGGCGACCGGCTGGAGGGAGGCCGCTAGTCGGGCGAGAAGGTCGGCTCGTCCGCGGACTCGGCGGGAACCGCGAGCAGGACGTGCCGGGCGGCCTGGAGCTGGCCGGGAGCCGGCGCCGGGGCGCCGGTGCTGGTCAGGTAGCCCGCGACTGCGGGGACACCGCCGGGAGCGCCCTGGGCGGAACCCGAGCTGGAGCCGCTGAGCCCGGAGGGCGTGGCGACGGGGTCGGAGACCAGCCGCGCGGGAGCGTTCTCCGCGGCCGTGTCGGCGTGGCGCTGGACGGCGCCCGCGGTGGCCCCGGCGACGGTCGGAACGAGGTGCGTGACGGCGTCGGCCGGTGCGGGCGGCGCCGCGGCGCCGCTCTCGGCTCCGGCCTGGCCGTCCGTGTCGGCCGGGGTCGCGGAGGGGTCCTCCGTCCGCGGCTCCGCGTCGGGGGCCTCGTCCTCGTCGAGGTACTCCTCGACGGGCTCGGTCACCCCGTGCACGGTGTCGCGGAGCTGCCGGGCCACCTCGGGGGTCTCGGGCACGTTGCCGCGGGAGACCCCGGCGGGCCCGTCGAAGACCATCCGCGTGGTGTTCTCCCCGACCGCGGACACGGCGCCGACCAGCGGGTCGTTGATCCTGGCGGCCATCGGGACGGAGGTCCCGGCGTCCGCGGACGCGGTGTCCGGTCGGTCCCCGGAGTCGGGGCGGCCCGTGTTCGTCCGCGCGGCGTCGGCCTGCCCGGAACCGTTCTGGCCCGAGCCGTCCTGGCCGTGAGCGGCCTGCGCCGCCTGCGGCCGGTCCGTGACCGCCCGCGTCGCGGGAGCGTGCACGGTTCCGGCGACGGACGCGGCCTGGTGCGTCAGGGGAGCGGTCTCCCCCTCCTCCTGCGCCCGCACGGGGTCGGAGGCCGTCAGCCACGCGGTGACCAGGAGACCGGAGACCAGGGCGGCGAGCAGCAGCGCCCGCCGCACCGTCGCGGGGAGCACGGCGAAACGGGCGCCGGGGGCGCTCGTGAGACCGTGGACTCCAGACACCGGGGGTTCCTCTCCACCGTGGGGCGCGGACCGACACGCGGGGGGCGGTCGGGGCCGTGGGCTCCGCACTGGGCGGCGCGTTCCAGCCGTGGGACGGGAGGTCACAAGGGCCTCCTCGCGTCCGCTGATCGCGACGTTAGCATGAATTAGACGACCGGAACCCCGAATCCACAGGAATTCCCGCCCATCCGGAACCGGCCCCTGAACAGCAAGATGTGGCAAACCGGGGAAAAACCAACGACAATTCAACTATTACGCCCGAGGGAAACGCGCATTGCCACAACGCCGACCGGCTCTGCGGAGGTTGACAGACACATGACTGAGATCCCCCAGAGCTCCTCCCTGTCCCCCGACAACGTGGACGAACTCCTGAACGAGGTGCGCTCACTGGAACCGTGCATGTCCGCGCACGGCCGGGTGCACTCGCTGCTCCAGGCCGTCCTGGCCATCGGCGGCGACCTCGACCTGGCGACCGTGCTGCGCAGACTGACCGAGGCGGCGGCGCAGCTGACCGGCGCCCGGTACGCGGGCCTGGGCGTGATGGACGAGGACGGGGGGTTCAGCGAGTTCATCCCCGTGGGCCTGAGCGAGGAACAGGCCCGACGCATCGGCGACTTCCCCCACGGCAAGGGCGTCCTGGGAGTGCCCCTGAACGAGCGCGCGTCGCTGCGCCTGGCCGACCTGCGCGAGCACCCCGACTTCGAGGGCTTCCCCGAGGGCCACCCGCACATGGGCAGCTTCCTCGGCGTCCCCATCCAGGTGCGCGACGAGGTCTTCGGCAACCTCTACCTCACCGAGAAGGCCAGGGGCGCGGAGTTCGACGAGGACGACGAGGCGGTGGTGACCGCGCTGGCCACCGCCGCCGGTGTGGCCATCGAGAACGCCCGCCTGTACGAGGAGGCGCGGCTGCGCGAGCGGTGGCTGGCCGCGTCCACCGAGGTCACCACCCGCCTGCTGTCGGGCGCCGACACCTCCGAGGTGCTCGCCCACATGGCCGCGCAGGCCCGGGAGATCGGGGGCGCGGACACGGCCGTGATCATGCTCCCCGACTCCCGCGCTCGGGGACACCTGTTCGCGGAGGTCGCGGACGGGCCCATCGCCCAGGAGATCCTGGGGACGCCGGTGGAGATCCACGGCTCCGCGTGCGGGTGGGTGTACGAGTCGGGAGAGGCCCTGAGCGTCCCCGACCTGAGCCGGGCGAACTGCCCCATGCTCGCCCACCGCGGCTACGATTCGGGCCTGGTGGTGCCCCTGGGCACCCCGGGGAACACGCGCGGGGTGCTGCTCCTGGGCAAGCTGTCCGACCGTGCCCCGTTCACCGCGGCGGTACGCCGCATGCTGCACGGGTTCTCGGTGCAGGCCGCGGTGGCGCTCGAACTGGCCGAGGCGCGGCGCGACACCGAGCGCCTGGCGGTGCTGGAGGAACGCGACCGGATCGCCAAGGACCTGCACGACGTGGTGATCCAGCGCCTTTTCGCCTCGGCGATGACGCTGATGAGCACGATGCGGCTGATCACCTCGCCCGAGGCTGAGGAGCGGGTGCAGCGGACGATCGACGAGCTCGACGGCACCATCCGCGAGATCCGCTCGACGATCTTCGCGCTCCAGAACCCGCCGAGCCGCAGGGACACGTCGCTGCGCGGGCGCATCCTGGGACTGGCCGAGAACACCGCGCACAGCCTGGGGTGCCATCCCGGGGTGAGCCTGGACGGGCCGATCGACGCGTCCGTGCCCGACGACATCGGCGAGCAGCTGCTCGCGGTGCTCGGCGAGGGGCTGACCAACGTGGCGCGGCACGCGCGCGCGACGGAGGTGCACGTGTCGGTGGCGGTGGAGGAGACCGCGGTCACCGGGCGTCCGACCACCCTGGCCCTGACGGTGACCGACAACGGCGTGGGCCTGCCCGAGCAGGGGCGGCGCAGCGGTCTGCGCAACCTGGAGCAGCGGGCACAGGCGCTGGGCGGCGGTTTCACCGCGCGCGGGAGCGAGGGCGGGGGCACGGTGCTGGTGTGGCGGGTGCCGCTTCGCGACGACGCCGTGCCGCCTCCGGACAGCTTCTAGGAGCCGGGCGCGCGGTCCCCGAGGCCGCTCCGGGGCCTCCGGGAGGCCTCCACGCGGCCCCGGGGGGCCTCTGGACGGCCTGGAGACTCGCACGCGTCCGCTGAGGCTCCCGGGGCTGCCGGAGCCGCGCGAGACCGACAGGACCCGCTGCACAGGGGTGACAGGCGACGCGGACGGAACCGCTGGGGCCCGTGGGATTGCCGAAGCCGTCGAGGCCCCCGGAACCGCTGAGACCGACGCCCTTGCCCGGCCCGCCCCGGTTGCCCGACCCGCTGGGACCCGTGGGGCTGTCGGGGCCCCGGAACCGCTGAGACCGCTGTGACCGACCCGCTTGCCCGACCCGCCGGGGCGGGCCGGGCAGCCGGGGTCAGTAGCGGCGGCCGCGCAGTTCGGCGACGAGCACGGCGGCCTGCGTGCGACGCTTGAGGTCCAGCTTGGACAGCAGGGCGGACACGTAGTTCTTGACGGTCTTCTCCGCCAGGTACAGGCGCTCGCCGATCTGCCGGTTGGTCATCCCCTCGCCGATGAGGTCGAGGATCTGCCGCTCCTGCGGAGTCAACTCGGCCAGCGGGTCCGGCTCCGCCTGGGCGCCGCGCAGCCGCTCCAGCATCGCGCCGGTGCTGCCCGAGTCCAGCAGCGAGCCGCCCGAGGCGACCGTGCGCACCGCCCCGACCAGGTCGGCGCCGTGGATCTGCTTGAGCACGTACCCGGCCGCTCCGGCCATGACGGCGTCATACAGGGCGTCCTCGTCGGCGAACGAGGTCAGCATCAGGCAGGCGATCTCGGGGTGGTCCGAGCGGATCTCCCGGCACACCTGCACGCCCGACCCGCCCGGCAGCCGCACGTCCAGGACCGCGACGTCGGGCAGAACGACGGGAATCCGCGACAACGCCTGTTCGGCCGTCCCGGCCTCGCCGACGACGGTCATGTCGTCCTCGGTCTCCAGCAGGGCGGCCACACCCCGGCGGACCACCTCGTGGTCGTCCACCAGGAACACCCTGATCTGCTTGCGAACGCCCTCGGCTCCACCACCCGGCATCGGCCCATCCTCATCCCTGCGTCACCGCGATCAGACACCGCTCCGATGAAGACGGTAATACGTGCGGAGGCCCGCGCGCGGGCCCTTAGGCACCGAACTCCTCGGACGAAGGTCCTACAAACGGACAATTCTCCTCATCCGTGGAGCAAAGCGCCTGATAGCAGCGGGTGTGCGCGTGGCTCCCACAAGCCACGGAACACATCAGAATTCACGGCCTCCGGTCCGCCCAAGGGCGGGCGAGCTCGAACGCGCGGCAGGCCGCCAACACCCGGGCGTCGGCGTGCCGGGGCCCGACCACCTGGAGGCCCACCGGCAGCCCCGCCGCCGTGAACCCGCACGGCACGCTCGCCGCGGGCTGCTGGGTCATGTTGAACGGGTAGCTGAACCCCGCCCACGAGGTCCACCGCTCCCCCGCCAGCCGCGGCGGCGACTCCAGCCCCGCCTCGAACGCCGCGATCGGCATCGACGGGGTGAGCAGCAGGTCGTAGGCGTCGTGGAAGCGGCCCATCCGGGCGCCCATCTCCATCCGCAGCGCCATCGCGGTCAGGTAGTCCTGCGCCGAGTAGGTCAGCCCCTCCTCCACGATCTCCCGCAGGCCGGGGTCGAGCAGGTCCCGCTGGCGGTCCGTGAGCCGGTCCGTGGCCTTGGCCGCACCGGAGTACCACAGCACGTGGAACTCCTCCCGGGAGTCGGGCAGGCCGGGGTCGGCCTCCTCCACCCGTGCGCCCAGCGCCTCGAACACGGCCACCGCGTCGGCGACCGCCGCAGCCACCTCCGGGTCCACGTCCAGACCCCCCAGGGTGGGGCTGTAGGCGATCCGCATGCCCCGCACCAGCCGCTCGGCGTCGGCGCACAGGCGCACGTCGCCGAGGCCGGGCGCGGGCGGCGCCAGCGCGGCCCAGTCGCGCGCGTCGGGCTGGGCCATGACCTCCAGCATCAGCGCCATGTCGCCCACCGTGCGGGCCAGCGGCCCGGTGTGCGCGAGCGACCCGAAGGGGCTGGCCGGGTAGTGCGGCACCAGGCCCCACGTGGGCTTGATCCCGCAGACGCCGGTGAAGCTGGCCGGGATGCGGATCGAGCCGCCCCCGTCGGTGCCGGTGGACAGCGGGGCCATCCCGGCCGCGACGGCCGCCGCGGACCCGCCGCTGGAGCCGCCCGGCGTGGTGGACAGGTCCCACGGGTTGCGGGTGACGCCGGTGAGCGGGCCGTCGGTGACGCCCTTCCACGCCAGCTCGGGCGTGGTCGTCTTGCCGACGAACACCGCGCCGCTCTCCCGCAGCCGGGCCACAGACGGGGAGTCCTCCTCCCACGGTCCCTCCTGGGAGCTGGTGACCGACCCCTTCAGGGTGGGCCACCCCCGGGTGAGGTGGATGTCCTTGACCGAGACCGGCACCCCGTCCAGGGCCCCGGAGGGCTCGCCGCGCCGCCACCGCTCGGCGGAGGCACGGGCGGCCTCGCGGGCCTCGTCCGGCCGCACCAGGCAGAACGCGTTGAGCGCCGGGTTGTCCCGCTCGATGCGCTCCAGGACGGAGTCGACGGCCTCCACCGGGGACAGCTCCCCGGCGGCGTAGGCCGCGAGCAGCCGTTCGGCGGACAGGTCGGCCGGTACGGAGGGCCCGCCGGAGCGCGCCTGCGGAACCGCGGTCGCCCCCGGGGCGCCCTCGGCCGTGCCGACGTCCGCGCTCGCGTCCTCGGTCCCGGCCCGGTCGGAACGGATCGTCACTTCAGCCTCCCGTGTCACGCCATCAGGGGTCAGCCGGGCACGTAGCCGCGGCTCTTGTCGACCACGTTGAGCAGTTCCCGCCCGTCCAGGTAACGGGCGAGGTTGTCGAGGAACAGGTCCATGAGGTCACCGCGCCAGCCGACGACGTCGCCGGACATGTGCGGCGAGACCACCGACCCGGGCAGCCCCCACAGCGGGGAGACCGCCTTGAGGGGTTCGTCCTCGAACACGTCCAGTGCGGCGCCCGCGATGAGGCGGTGCTCCAGGGCCGCGGCCAGGTCGGCCTCGACCACGATGGGTCCGCGCGCCACGTTGACCAGGCGCGCGGTGGGTTTCATCAGTCCCAGGAAGCGGCGGTCGACCAGGCCCCGGGTGGCGTCGGTGAGCGGGGCGGCGATCACCACGTAGTCCGCCTCGGGGAGTTCGCCGACCAGGGTCGGGGCGCCGTCGGCGCCGCGTTCGGCCAGGCTGGACTCGACCACGGTGCCGAAGTCGGGGTCGCCGCCGCGCGCGTGGCTGCCGGATGCGCGCACGCGCATGCCCACGGCCGTCAGCTTGCGGGCGATGTGGCGGCTGATCGGCCCGGTCCCGACGACGAGGACCCGCCCGCCGGACACGCGCTCGGTCTCCCGGTGCTCCCAGCGGTGCTCGCGCTGGTGCTCCCAGGTCTGCTGGAAGCCCTTGGCGAAGGCGATGACCTGGCCGAGCACGTACTCGGCGATGGGCTCGTCGAAGACCCCGCGCGAGTTGGTGACCACGGCGGGGCTCTCCACCAGGCCGGGGAACATGAGGTTGTCCACCCCGGCGGTGGCGGCGTGCACCCAGGCGAGGGAGTCGGCCTTGGGCCAGGCGGAGGCCAGCGCCTCGGTGAAGAGGTCCCACACCAGCAGCGCGTGCGCCCCCGGCAGCTTGGCGGGGAGTTCGTCGGCGGTGGCGTAGACGACCTCGCCGAGGCGGGGATGGTCGTCCATCCGCTCCCGGCCGGGCGGGAGGTCGTCGCCGTGGAGGACGAGGAGTCTCGGGCGGTCGGGCGGGGTGAGGCTGTTCACGGGCGTGCACTCTCCGGTTGGCGACGGTGGTTCAGAGAGGTCGTCGGGGACGGATCGCCCTGCACGGGAAACGCTAGGGAGCCGACATAGGATTGTCAACAATCCACAAATCGACCTTTCCCCCCGAAACCCGCATCTCCCACACCACCTCTGACCTGCCCGGGATACCCACTCGCACCGGGGTTATTGCCGCATCCGGGTTGTGGACCCTAGGATTGTCAACAATCGACACCCCCGGCGCCGGGGTGTTCTCGCAGGTCCCGCTGCCCGACGTCGAAGGGACTACCCATTGCCCCGGTACATGACCATCACCCTGCCCAGGCGCGGGGTCTCCTGCGTCGCCGAACTCCTGGACAAGGACGCGCCCCGCACCTGTGAGGCGGTCTGGAACGCCCTGCCCCAGGGCGACGCGGTCCAGCACGCCAAGTACGCGCGCAACGAGGTCTACACGATGGTGCCGCGGTTCGCCGAGGACGAGCCCGGCCAGGAGAACCCCACCGTCACCCCGATCCCCGGCGACGTCGTCTACTTCTCCTTCGACGGGGGCATGCTCGACCGCGCCTTCAAGGAGGACAAGGGGATCGGCCACCTGCCCGGGGTCATCGACCTCGCCCTCTTCTACGGGCGCAACAACCTGCTCCTCAACGGCGACGTCGGCTGGGTCCCCGGCAACGTGTTCGCCACCGTCGTCGAGAACCTGCCCGCCATGGCCGAGGCCTGCGACGACGTCTGGCGCTCCGGCAGCGTCGGCGAGCGCCTGGTGTACGAGCGCCTGGAGCGCTGACCGGCTCGCGGGCCCCCGCGCCCGCGCCCACGGGCGGCCCCCAGGCCCCCGGCGCGGAGCGACCGCGTCCCCGCATCCCCGCGGGGACGGCAACGACAACACATACCCGGGAGGTGAGTGACCGATGCGGACCGACGGAGAGCACACGAACGGCACCGACGCGCAGCGGCAGGTCGTCGAACTGGCCGCGAGCACACGGACGCCGTGGCAGGCGGGAGTCGGCGTCATCGCGCCCTACGACTTCGCGCTCGACCGCGAACTCTGGCGCTGGACGCCCGACGACGTCTCGCTGCACGTCACGCGGTTGCCGTACGTACACGTACCGGTGACGGTCGACCAGGCCGCCGCCCTGTGCCGGGAGGAGCACGTGGACCCGGCGGTCCGCGCGCTGCTCGCCCCCGAGCCCCTGGCCATCGGTTACGCGTGCGCCTCGGGCAGCTTCGTGCACGGCGCCCGAGGTGAGCGGCGCCTGCACGGGGCCATGGTGGACGCCGGGGCGCCCGCCGCCGTCACCACGTCCGGGGCGCTGGTCCAGGCCCTGGACGCGCTCGGCGCCGACCGGATCGCCGTCGTCACGCCCTACGTGGACAGCGTGACCGACCGGCTCCTGGCCTATCTCGCCGAGCACCGCGTCGCCGTGACCTCCAGCGTGGGGCTGGGCCTGCTCAGCCACATCTGGCGGGTGACCTACGCCGAGGTGTCCGAGGCGGTGCACTCGGTGGACCGCCCCGACGCCCAGGCCGTGTTCATCAGCTGCACCAACGTGCTCACCTACGACATCATCGCGCCCCTGGAACGCGAGCTGGGCAAACCGGTGATCGCGGCCAACCAGGTGACCATGTGGGCCGTGATGAGGGCCGCGGGCCGCCAGGCCGTGGCCCACGGACAGAGCCTGATCGACGTCGCCGCACCGAGTGCCGCGTGATGCGCGGGACGTGACGCAAAGGAGAGCCGCATGACCCGCGTCGGATTCCTCTACCCCGGGTTCAGCGCCGAGGACGACTACAAGGCCTTCGAGGGCCTGCTCGGAGGGGGCGTCGAGCTCCCCGTGGTGCACACGCTCATGCGCGAGGACGCCCACCGGGTGGACGCCCTGCTCGACGTCGGCGGCGAGGACGTGCTCGCCAAGGGCGCCCAGGAACTGGCCATGATGGAGGTGGAGGCCGCGGTGTGGGCCTGCACCAGCGGCAGCTTCGTGTTCGGCTGGGAGGGCGCCCGCAGGCAGGTCGAGGGGGTGCGCCAGCACACGGGCGCGCCGTCGTCGAGCACCTCGTTCGCCTTCGTGCACGCGCTGAGCCAGCTGCGCGTCTCGCAGGTGGCGATCGCCGCCACCTACCCCGACGACGTCGCCCAGCGGTTCGTGGAGTTCCTCACCGAGGCGGGGGTGACCGTGCTGTCGCTGGCCAGCCACGGCATCGCCACCGCGGCCGAGGTCGGCGACCTGGACCCGGACGACGTCCTGGACTTCGTCATCTCCAACGACCACCAGCGCGCCGAGGCCGTCCTGGTGCCGGACACCGCCCTGCACAGCGCCCACCTCATCGACCCCCTGGAGGCGCTGCTGGGCAAGACCGTGCTCACCGCCAACCAGGTGAGCGTGTGGGAGGGCCTGCGCCTGGCGGGGGCGACCGCGGGAAGGGGCTCCGGGCCGGGCACGCTGTTCCGTTCGGGTTCGGCCGCGGTCAACAGCGTCCTGGCTCCCCGTTAACCTCGACGACGCGCCCGCTTCGCGTCCCGTCCGCGCCCCGATCCGAGAGGAGGGCGGCCATGCCCGTCCCAGGCCAGCTCAGACCCGTGCCCCGGCGGTCCACCGCCGAGCTGATCGCCGACCAGCTGCGGTCCGCGATCATGTACGGCTCACTCGCGCCGGGGGACCAGCTCGGCGAGTCCGAGCTGGCCGGTCAGCTCGGGGTGAGCCGCGGCCCCCTGCGCGAGGCGATGCAGCGCCTGGTGCAGGAGGGGCTGCTGCGCAGCGAACGGCACAGGGGCCTGTTCGTGCGCGAGCTCACCCCGGCGGACGTGCGCGACGTCTACGTGGCCCGGCTCGCCGTCGAGCGGACCGCGTGCAAGCTCATCATGCGCGGCAACCGGGGTGAGGCGGTCGCCCGCCTCACCCCGGCCGTGGAGCGGCTCCCCCCCCCGNNCGGCGGCGGGCCGCGACCGCAACGCCATGAGCGACGCCGACCAGGCCTTCCACCAGACCCTCGTCAGCTGCGCGGGCAACAGCCGTCTGGAGCGCATGGCGCAGACGCTGCTGGTGGAGACCCGGATGTGCCTCACGGTGATGCAGGACGTGTACCCGGAGCCGGAGGAGCTCCTGGACGAGCACCGCCGCCTCCTGGACGCGATCGTGGACGGGGCGGAGGAGGAGCTGCTGCGCCTGATCGAGGCGCACATGGTGGACACGGTCGAGCGCATCAACGGCGAGGGCGGGGAGCCCGCCCCCGAGGCCTAGAACGCTCGCGGGACACGGGCCCGCCCGTTCGGTGCGCGGCGCCGACGACTGGAGCGCTCCCCGGGGCACGGTCGTGCCCGTGCCGACGCACGGCGCCGACTCCTGACCCGCGCTGGCCGGAGATGTCAACGATGTGACGCAAGGGTCCTGACCTGCGTCTCAGCCGATGTCGGCGCCCGAGCCTCGCTACGAGTACGGGATCACGGCGAACGGGGCCGCGGGCGCGCCCTGTCCCGTCACTCCCGTAGCTGGTACCTGGCCAGGATGCGCTCCCTGGCCTCCTCGAAGCTCATCTCACCGCGCGCCACCCGCTCCAGGTCCGCCCGCGCCTCCGGCGACGGTTCACCGCCCGCCGCCCTGACGGAGGCCAGAGCGGCGGCGGTGTCGCCGTCGTCGGGAATCCGTGTGCCCATGGAGCGAGCGTAGGCGGTGCCGCGCCCGCGCCACAGGCGAACCCCCGGATTACCCGGTATCCGGTCAGATTCCGCCGATGCCGACGTACTTGGTCTCCAGGAACTCCTCGATCCCGACCCGGCCGCCCTCGCGGCCCAGACCGGAGTGCTTGACCCCGCCGAAGGGCGCGGCCGGGTTGGAGACCACGCCCTGGTTGAGGCCGACCATGCCGGTCTCCAGGTTCTCGCTGACCCGCAGCGCCCGGTTGAGGTCTTGGGTGTAGACGTAGCTGACCAGGCCGTACTCGGTGTCGTTGGCTGCCCGCAGCACCTCGTCCTCCGTCTCGAAGGGCAGCACCGGGGCCACCGGGCCGAAGATCTCGGTGGTGGACAGCTCGGCCTCGAAGGGCACGTCGGCGAGCACGGTGGGCTGGTAGAAGTGGCCCGGACCGTCGCCGGGGCCGCCGCCGACCAGCACGCGGGCGCCCTTGCCGACGGCGTCGTCCACCAGCCCCTGCACCTTGTCGCGGGCCTTGTCGTCGATGAGCGGGCCCACGTCGACGCCCTCGTCCACGCCGCGGCCCAGGCGCAGCGCGCCCATGCGGCGGCTGAGGCGCTCGGCGAACTCCTCGGCGACGCCCGCCTGGGCGTAGATGCGGTTGGCGGCCGTGCAGGCCTCGCCGATGTTGCGCATCTTGGCGAGCATCGCGCCGTCCACGGCGGCGTCCATGTCCGCGTCGTCGAAGACCAGGAAGGGCGCGTTGCCGCCCAGCTCCATGGAGGTGCGCAGGACCTGCCCGGCGCTCTGTTCGAGGAGTTTGCGGCCCACGGCGGTGGAGCCGGTGAAGGAGACCTTGCGGATGCGCCCGTCGCTGAGCAGGGGCTCGGTGACCGAGCCCGGGTCCGTGGTGGGGATGACGCTGAGGACGCCCTCGGGGAGCCCGGCCTCGGAGAGGATGCCCGCGAGGGCGAGGGCGGACAGGGGCGTCTGGTGGGCGGGCTTGAGGATCATGGTGCACCCCGCGGCGATGGCGGGGCCGATCTTGCGGGTGCCCATCGCCATGGGGAAGTTCCAGGGGGTGATGAGCATGCAGGGGCCGACCGCCTGGCGCATGACCAGGAAGCGGGACTTGCCGTCGGGGGAGGTGGAGAACCTCCCCTCGATGCGCACGGCCTCCTCGGAGAACCAGCGCAGGAACTCGGCGGCGTAGGCGATCTCCCCCTTCGCCTCGGCGAGGGGCTTGCCCATCTCCAGGGTCATCAGGACCGCCAGGTCATCCCGGCGCTCCATCAGCAGCTCGTAGCCCCGGTACAGGATCTCGCCGCGGTCCCTGGGCGCCGTGCGCATCCAGTCGGCCTGAGCCCGGTGCGCCGCGTCCAGGGCGTCGAGCGCGTCCTCCTTCCCCGCGTCCGCGACCTCGCAGAGCACCTCGCGGGTGGAGGGGTCCTCCACCTCGAAGGCGCCCCCGGAGGCGGCGTCGCGCCACGTCCCGCCGATGAACAGCCTCTTGTCCACCTGCGCGACGACCCGTGCTTCCTGATCCGACATGTTCGCTACTCCCCGGTCGAGAATCGGCCTGTGGTCAGAACTGCCCAACGTGCGTCCACTGGACACCGTCGCCGCACGGATGTTTCCATAGCAGCGTCGATTGTCAACAATCCTACGGAACACGCGACACGGAATCGAGGCCACGCATGGCGGAGCTCTCCCCGATCCTCAAGCAGGCGACACCGGTCGTCGCCGCCCGAGGCGAGGGCGCCTACATCTACGACGAGGACGACCGCCGCTATCTCGACTTCACCGCCGGCATCGGCGTCACCAGCACCGGGCACTGCCACCCCCGCGTCGTGGCCGCCGCGCAGGAGCAGGTGGGGACCCTGGTCCACGGCCAGTACACCACCGTGATGCACCGACCGCTGCTGCGGCTCACCGAGCGGCTGGGCGAGGTGCTGCCCTCGGGGCTCGACCGGCTGTTCTACGTGAACTCGGGCAGCGAGGCCGTCGAGGCCGCCCTGCGGCTGGCCCGGCAGGCGACCGGCCGGCAGAACGTCATCGTGTTCCAGGGGTCCTTCCACGGACGCACCATGGGCGCCGCGTCGCTGACCACGTCCGGGGTCAAGATCCGCGCGGGCATCGGCCCGCTGATGCCCGGCGTGGTGGTCTCGCCGTTCCCCTACGCCTACCGGCTGGGCGTGTCCGAGGCCGACGCGGTCGCGTACGCGCTGCGCGAGCTGGACTACCTCTTCTCCACGGTGACCGCGCCCAGGGACACGGCCGCCGTGTTCATCGAGCCGGTGCTGGGCGAGGGCGGGTACGTGCCGGTGCCCGCGGCCTTCCTCCAGGGGCTGCGCGAGCGCGCCGACCAGCACGGGTTCCTGCTGGTCGCGGACGAGGTGCAGACCGGCTTCGGGCGCACGGGCACGTTCTGGGGCCACGAGCCCTCGGGCATCCGGCCGGACGTGGTCATCACCGCCAAGGGGCTGGCCAGCGGCTTCCCGCTGTCGGCGATCGCCGCCCCCGCCGCGGTCATGGAGAAGGCCTGGCCGGGCTCCCAGGGCGGCACCTACGGCGGCAACGCGGTGTCCTGCGCCGCCGCCCTGGCCACCCTGGACGTGATCCAGGAGGAGGGCCTGGTGGAGAACTCCGCGCGCATGGGCGAGCGGCTGCGCCTGGGCCTGGAGAAGGTGGCGGAGGCCAACCCGGTCATCGGCGACGTGCGCGGCCGGGGGCTGATGCTCGGCAACGAGTTCACCGCCCCCGACGGGACGCCGGACGGCGCCACCGCGCTGCGCGCCCAGCAGGCCGCGGCCAGGCACGGGCTCCTGCTGCTCACCTGCGCCCCCGAGGGGAACGTGGTGCGGATGATCCCGCCGCTCATCGTCGACGGCGACCAGGTCGACAGCGCGGTGTCGCTGTGGGCCGCCGCCGTGGAGGAGGCCGTCGCGGGCTGAGGCGCGATTCGTGACCATCGCCCCGGTACGGATCCCGTGCCGGGGCGGTAACGTGCGGTGCGGACCCTCCCGAGAAACCGCGCGTCCGAAACGCGTGTCCGAAACGGAAGGGGCCGAGCGCGGCGCAACCGCACGGGAGAGGAGCCGAACCAGTGTCGGACAGCCGGTGGAAGGTCGCGGACAGCACGCGTGACGGCGCACGTCCCGTCCTGGACCCCTCACTCCCTCCCCGCCTCACCGGAAGGCTCCGGAGGCATCTGCCCTTCCTGCGTTCGAAGCGGGCCTGGGCGAAGCAGCCCCGGTTCCCGAACCGGACGCGCATGGCCGCGGGCGGGACCGCGGTGGCCGCGCTGAGCCTCCTCTGGGCGCTGGTCAGCGGGCCCCTCCTGGTGTGGTCGGTCACCCTGTACTTCCTGTGCCTGCTGGTACAGGCCGCGGCCGTGGGCGCCGCCGGGTTCGCCGTCACCCGTGTGCGCCCGCGGTCCCTGCTGCCGCGGTGGCTGTCCCGGACCTCGCGGCGCCGGTCCTGGCAGGCGTTCTCCCTGGCCTTCATGCCCGCGACCCTGACGAGCTGGTTCCTCGCCCTGGCGGGACCGGAGTGGGCCTTCAACCTCTACTGGTTCGTGCCCGGCGCGGTGTACGCGGCCGCCGCCCTGTGGGCGGGGTGGTGGTGGCCCCGGGGCGACCGGCTGGCGGCGGCGCACGCGGACCGCTACCTGGTGCCCGCGAACCTCGGTCGGCACGGCGCCGGTCTGCTGCTGGACGTGCAGAGGACGATCGGGACCGTGGAGGAGGCGGACCTGCGGCTGGGCGACTCCTTCGACGCGGCCCAGCCCCTGTCGGTCCTGCGCGCCGAGGAGTGGCGGATCGCCTCGCTGCTGCACCGGCACGAGCGGATCAGGGAGGAGTACGTGGCGGACTCCCTCGACGCCGTCTCCGACCGGGTACGCGCCGTGCTGGACCAGCAGCACGAGCGGCACCAGGCCGTGTACCGGGAGCTGGCGGCGCGGGTGGACGCGATCCGGGACTACGGCGCCGCCGTCGAGGAGGCCCTGTCCGCGCACACCGAGTGGGAGCAGGTCCAGAGGGTCGAGGAGCGCCAGCGCGAGCTCGACCTGCTGCTCGTCCAGGTGGACTCCGACGGCGGCAACGCCGACCAGTTGCACGGCGAGGCCCTGAACGCGCGCGCCGTCAGGGAGGCCAGGGACGAGCTGATCGGCCGGATGCTGGAGGCGGGCCGTTCCCTGGAGGCCGGGGCGGCCGAGCCGGTCGGGGTCGCCGTGTCGGCCGAGCCCGCTGTGCCGGTCGAGTCCGCCGAGGGCGCGAAGGCGTAGACCGGGGGCCGGGGCGGGGGTCGGGCCGGGAGCCGGACCTGCGGCGCGGCCGGGCGCCTTCCGCCGACCCGCCCGGAAAGCGAAAAAAGCTCCTAAAGCGGGCATTTCTTACGGCAGTGCGGAATCCCGTGAACCCCCACCGGCACTTCCGCCACAGGCGAAACTTTCACGGACGCGCGTCCGCCGAAAACGTTCACCCGCGGAGCCGAAAAGGGTTCGGTTTAGGAGTGACATAAGTCACATGGCAACTTTGTTACCAGTAAGAACACGGGGACGTCGCGAACGGATCGTGACCCCGGGTTGACGGGGAGCTTCGACGGTCGACAGATTGGGCGCGTCTTACCAGCCCCTCCAGTGAGGCGACCCCCATGATCGACCGAAGACTGTTCCTCGGCGGCGCATCGCTCGCCACCGTCAGCACCCTGCTCGTCACGACCGGTTGCTCCCGCGAGGAGAGCAACGGCGAACTCACCTCGGGCGGCAGCCGGGCCGGCGCCCTGCCGGTGCGGGTCACCAACGAGACCGGGACCTTCCCCGACAGCGAGGTCCGCGCCTACATCGTGGGCACCGACCTGACCACGGACACGCAGGCCTGGGTCGACGCCGACGGCGTCGCGCACCCGGTCGCGGAGTCCGACAACACCGACGACGGGTTCACCGACTACTCGATCCCGCTGGACTCGGTGAGCGAGCTGACCCTGCCGTTCATGTCCGGCCGGGTGTACTTCGCCCTCGGCGGCAAGCTCCGGTTCAAGGTCGTGATCGACGGCAACGGCAAGCCGGCGCTCCAGTACCCGGCGGGCTGGGTGGAGACCGACCCCAGCCACGGGGTGCTCCACGACACCGTGGAGTTCACCCACAACGAGACCGGCATGTACTGCAACACCAGCATGGTGGACCAGTTCAGCGTGCCGCTGGCCATCCGCCTCCAGGGCGAGGCGGACCAGACCACCGGCACGTTCGAGCCGGGCGGCCGCGACGCGGTCTTCGCCACGCTCTCCGCCGACCCCGTCTTCTCGCCGCTCGTGCTGAGCGAGGGAGGACTCGTCATCGCCCCCGGGCACGGGCTGGACGCCGGGCTCTTCCCGGCCGACTACTACGACTCCTACATCGACCAGGTCTGGGAGCGCTACAGCAACACCGACCTGCGCGTCACCACCAACGCCGGGACCTTCACCGGCCGGGTGGACGGCTCGGGCAACCTGGTCTTCGACGGCGGCGTGGCCCCGATCCCCAAGCCCTCCACCCGCGACGTCTTCTTCTGCGACGGCGCCCTGGCGGCCCCCAACGACGGCATCACCGGGCCGGTGGCCGCCATCCTGGGCGCGGCGTTCAACCGCTCGACGCTGCTGGACACCGCCGAGCACCCGGTCACCGACCCCGCGGCGTTCTACAACCACGAGACCACCAACCGCTACGCGGCGGTCTTCCACGAGAACACCGTGGACGGCAAGGCCTACGGCTTCGCCTTCGACGACGTCTCGAGCTTCGCGTCCTACATCCAGGACCACGCGCCTGCGTCCCTCGACGTGACGCTGACCGCGTTCTAGCACCTCCCGGGCCGGGGCCCTCCACCGACCGAGGCCCCGGCCCGGTGCCCGCCCTCCCCGGCCGCTCCTCCCAGAATCCGAGGTGTTCTCCGTGCTCTCCCGCATCCGTCCCGGCCACATCGCCCTGGCCTGCGCCGTCGCACTCCCCCTGACGGCCTGCGCGACGGGCTCCCCCGTCGAGGTCGAGACGGTCGCCGACCGGACCTCCGCGTCGTGCGGCCTGTTCTTCGACGACTTCGACTACGACGGCCCCGACGACCCGGCCCTGCGCGCCCAGGGGTGGAACGTCCGCAGCTGGCCCGGCGGCCCCGGCGTGCCCGGCGCGTCCTGGGACGCCGACAACGTGTCCTTCCCCGAGGAGGGCGGGGACTCCCTGCTGCGCCTGACCTCGACCACGGACGGCACCCCGGCGGGCACCAGCCAGGCCGAGCTGACCTTCGGCGAGGAGAAGTTCCACGAGGGCACCTACGCCGCCAAGGTCAAGTTCGCCGACGCCCCGGTCTCCGGCCAGGACGGCGACACCGTGCTCCAGACCTTCTACACGATCACGCCGCTGGCCTACGACAACGATCCCGCCTACAGCGAGCTCGACTTCGAGTACCTGCCCAACTCGGGCTGGGGCGCCCCGGCGGAGGCCATGTACCTGACCTCGTACCACACCTACCAGCGCGATCCCTGGATCGCGGACAACACCAGCGACGCGGTGAACCGCTCCTTCGAGGGGTGGCGCGACCTGGTGGTCCAGGTCGAGGACGGCGTGGTCCGCTACTACGTGGACACGCACCTGCTGGCCGAGCACAGCGGGAAGTACTACCCGTCGTCGCCGATGTCGATCAACTTCAACCAGTGGTTCGTGGACATGAGCGGCCACACCGGCGGCCCGAGCACCTACGTGCAGGACGTCGACTGGGTGTACCACCAGCAGGGCGAGGCCGTCGCGCCCGAGGAGGTCAACCGGCGCGTGGGCGCGCAGCGCAACGCGGGCGTCTCCCGCGTCGACGGGGTGGTCCTCGGCGGGGCCTGCTGACGCCCCGCCCGCACCCGCTTCCGGATCGGCGGCCCCGACGTGACCGCGTCATGCCGGGGCCGCCGGTCTCCGCCCCGGGCCGACCGGGAGGTGAGGCCCGGCATGACCGGTCGCACACTCACAAAACGGTTCGAGGCCCTCTGACAGCGTGATAGAGTCAAAGACGTCGCCAGGGAGACCAGGTCAACCGGGCGACACACAACTGAACAACCTGCACTCGTAGCTCAACGGATAGAGCATCTGACTACGGATCAGAAGGTTGGGGGTTCGAGTCCTCCCGAGTGCACCACCTTGAGACAGTGAAGAAACAGCCGGACCTGCACACCACACAGGCCCGGCTGTTTCTTTTGTGCTGCCCGGGATCCGGGGTCAAGAGTCGGCTGGAAGCCCGTGTGGGGCCCGCGTGCCCTGGGCCCCGTGGTCTCGAAGAGACGTCAGGGCACGCGGGGGTCTGAGAGGCGCCGTTGCAACGCCGTCAGAAGGGCCGCCAGTCCTGGGCGCGCTGCACGGTGTGGGCGGTGAGGGTTGTCCACCGTCGCCCCGCACACTCTCCGGCGTTCGGCCTCCACGCGTGCGGCCGCCACCAGCGTCACGTCGTGGCGGGCGGCCTCGGCGGCGGCGGAGAGGACCGGGGGCACGACCCGGCGGACATGGTTGCACACGGTTGTGTCATTTCCGTGCCAGAGCCCGACGAGGTAGGTCAGCCGCAGGCGGCGCAGTGCCAGGGCCGGGGGCAATAGGCAGCGGTACCGCTGTACCAGCGGGGTCCCGTCCGGTCCCGGCGACGGGGCGACGGCCTCGTAGGTGATGGACTCCCAGCCCTCGGAGGAGACGCGCACCCGCACGCCCTGTTCCCGCGCCCAGGCGGTCAGGGATGCGCGACCGGCCACGGGACCACACGCGTCCGCGTTCATCGCCGCATTCTGGAGGTTCTTCGGCCCCTCCATGGAGGCGATGCGCGGTCCTGGTCGGGACCTGGCCGTGACAAGGCCGGGGCCCGGAGGAGGAGAAACGAGCGGCCCGGCCGCGAGGGCCGGGCCGCCGCTGGGCCGGGTCAGGCCGGGGTGATCTCGGAGACCGTGGACGCGCCCATGTCCGGGTTGGCGCAGACGCGGTCGTTTCCGCCCGTGGGCACGTAGGCGGATCCCTCGTCGTTCTGGAGGAACAGGTGGGCCCCGGCCACCTCGATGGGGTTGCACTCCTCGGGGTCGTAGACCTCCGGGTTGGGGCGGGACACGGTCACCGTGGCCGCGTCGCCCGGGTACAGCGCGAAGACGCTGCCGTCCGCCCCCTCGGCCTCCGCGTCCGCCCCGATGCGGTTGCCCTCGGAGTCGCCCCAGTACATGTTCGCGACGGAGGGGTACATGGTGCACGCCACGTCGTCCTGGGGGCTGAGCGGCTCCTGCTTGACCAGCTCGAACTCGATGTGGACGCTACCGGCCGCGCCCTCGCGCGCCGTCTCGGTCACCTCGAAGTCCGCAGCCGTGCAGTCGCGGACGCTCATGGCGCCCACACCGGAGTCGGCGTTCTCGGCGACCGCGGGTGCGGACGCGAGCAGGAGGGCGGGCAGCGACACCGCGCCCAGGGCCGCGACTCGGACCGAACCAATGCGAAATGCGCTCGTCATGGCGAGCATCCCCCTCATCCCGTGTTGCGTGTTCCGTCTGCCGACACCGGCCACTACGTGACCGCTGATGCGGCGACGCCGATCTCCTCTGTGTCGTTCTCCCCGGCGACCGATTTAAACACCGTTTACCGATGCGGTGCCGACCGATGGGGTAGGACGCCCTCACGCGGCGCGGCACCCGGGGGTCGGACCCCCGGGTGCCGCGTCGGAATCGGACGACCGTCCTCGGTCAGCCCTCGCTGGCCTCCGCCGCGGACGGGGAGGCGTTCTTCCTGCGGCGCGCCGCGTAGACGGCGGCACCGCCTCCGGCGGCGATCACGGCACCGGCGGCGATCAGGCCCGCGACCGGGCTGCCGGTCTGCGCCAGGGGACCGCCGGAGCCGTTTCCGGCCCCGGCCTCGGAGGGGTTGCGATCATCCGCGTCATCGGCGTTGCCGTCGTCGCCGTCGTCGCCGGAGTCATCGTCCTGGCCGCTCCCGTCCTCGGTGCCGCCGTCGCCCTCACCGCCGGTTCCGCCCTCACCGTCGCCGGGCTCCTCACCGCCGGGCTCTCCATCGTCGTCACCGGGCTCCCCGCCCTCACCAGGCTCCTCGTCCTCACCGGGTTCCTCCGGAGCACCGGGCTCGGTGTCCGAGGCCACGATGGTCTCGCCGACCTCGTAGGAGACGCTGAACCCCTCGTCGGGGAAGGCCACGACCATGTCCAGGGTCTGGACCCCGCCCCACAGTTCCACTCTTCCCAGGTTCCAGTCCACGCGCGAGTCGTGCCAGGCAGCCTCCTCGGTGGAGAAGGAGATCTCGGCATCGAGCTCGTTCACCTCGACGGACTCAGTGCCCGGGTCGTGGGAGAACTCCCGACCACCGGCCCAGTTCTGGGTGACCACGATATTTGTATCGACGAAGGAGGCGCGGAGAACGACCTCGTCGGTTTCGCCACCGGCCTCTCCGGGTTCTCCGCCCCCGGGCTCGCTGTTCTCCAGGCCCGGCTGGGACTCACCGTTCTCGGCCGCTGCCCTCATAGCCTCGATATCGGCCTCGGTGAGCTCGATACGGAGCTCCCTGAAGATCACCTCCGCGTAGAGGTCGTCCTCCTCCACGTCCACCCGGACTCTGTTGAGGGAGTCGGAGAACACCTCCCCGTCATACAGCGGCCCACCGTAGCCTCCGACGTCTCCGCCTCGCGGGTAGAACCCGATGATCCTGCCTTCACCGGCGACACTCGCCCGTGCGAAGCCGATCTCTCCGTTGTCGGCGTGGGCGGGAACAGCCACCGCGACGCTGAGCGCGCCGAACGCGGCGAATGCGACACCGCCCCGCAATGCGCGACGTGCGGAAACGGGGGAAAAGAATGTCAAGGGAATCCTCGTTCGGATCGATCCGGCCCGTGTCTCTCGGACCGGCGATGGGGGATTGCGGACGCTGAGCCCTCGACCAGTGGGGAGGGGAGAGCTTCGTCCGGGGCCGCGGTTCGGGCCCGGCGGAGGTAAGTGCGGTACTCCGCCGCCGAGAAGTGATCCTAATGCCACACCGGCCCCCGAAGAGGTAAACCACAACAACAAAACCGTAACCAGCCGAGCCATTCCGCCTCAGGCGGCATCCATTTCTTCTGGAAATTGTTAAAGAGAAGCGTGAACCTTACGGCGTTTGGAACGTCGTACCAGGTGTCCGAACGCACACGGGGCTTCCCGTGCGGCCGACCCGCCGCAAGCGCCCTCCCCGGGAGAACCGCGCGGAGGACCGCCCGGTTATCCTCCGGGAAGCCGCCTGCCGTGGCGGCGCCCGGGAAGCCGGGGCCCTACGCCGCTCGTCCCACCCACGGAGCGCCCCATGTCAGCACCGCACGCGCAGACCACCAACTGGGCAGGCAACGTGACCTTCGGCAGTCCGCGGGTCCACCGGCCCCGGACGCTGGACGAGTTGCGCCGTGTCGTCCGCGACAGCGCGCGGATCCGCGCCCTGGGCAGCGGCCACTCCTTCAACCTCGTCGCCGACTCCGACGCCGACCTGGTGCGCCTGGACGGGCTGCCCGCGGAGGCCGAGATCGACGCCGGGGCTCGGACCGTCACCGTCACCGCCGGCATGCGCTACGCCGAACTGGTCACCGCGCTGCACGAGCGGGGGTTCGCGCTGGCGAACCTGGCGTCGCTGCCGCACATCTCGGTCGCGGGCTCCTGCGCGACCGGCACCCACGGGTCCGGGGACGGCCAGCGCTGCCTGTCCGCCGCCGTGCGCGCGGTGCAGCTCATGGGCCCCGACGGCGACCTGACCTGGCTGAGCCGCGACGCGGACCCGGAGGTCTTCCCCGGCGCGGTGGTCGCTCTGGGCGCGCTGGGCGTCGTCACCCGGCTCACCCTGGAGGTGGAACCGGCGTTCACGATGGCCCAGCGGGTCCGTGTCGGGGTGGCCCTGGACGAGGTGGCCGACCACGTCGACGACGTGTTCGGCGCGGCCTACAGCGTCAGCGTGTTCACCGACTGGTGCGGTGGGGCCGCCGTGTGGCTCAAGCACCGCACCGACCGTCCCGAGGACGGCTGGAACGGCGGTCGGCCCGCGCCGGGGCCGGTGCACCCCGTCCCGGGGATGCCTCCCGAGCCCAGCACCGAGCAGATGGGGGTCGTCGGCCCCTGGTACGAGCGGCTCCCGCACTTTCGGCCCGAACTGGAGCCGAGCGCGGGCAAGGAGTTGCAGTCCGAGTTCTACGTGCCCCGGGAGGCCGCGGGCGCCGCGTTCGCGTCCCTGCGCGGGATCGGACACCTGCTGGCCCCGACGCTGTACGTCGCGGAGGTGCGCACGGTCCGCGGGGACGACCTGTGGCTGAGCCCCGCCCACGGCCGGGACTGCGTCACCTTCCACTTCACCTGGCTCCCGGACCCGCAGGCCGTGGCGCCGGTCCTGGCAGCCGTGGAGGAGCGCCTCCTGCCGCTGGGCGCCCGCCCCCACTGGGGCAAGCTCACCGGGATGGCCCCGGCCGACATCACCGCCGGGTACGAGCGCGCGGCGGACTTCGCGAGCCTCACACGCGCGCTCGACCCGGCCGGGAAGTTCCGCAACGCCTTCACCGACGGGCTCTTCCCCCGCGGGTGACGCCGGGCCGGGCTCCGGCCCGGCGGCGCAACGCCGCAAGCTCAGCCGACGACGTCGAACACCTGCTTCTGGACGCCGTTCGAGTACGCCTCGTGCTCGACCAGGCGCAGCTTCGTGGCGTCCTTGTCCGTGTCGCTGAACAGGCGCTTGCCCGCGCCGAGCAGCAGGGGGAAGACCAGCAGGTGGTAGCGGTCGACCAGCCCGGCGTCGGCCAGGGCCCGGCCCAGGGTGGCGCTGCCCTGCACGGAGATGGGCCCGCCCTCGGTCTTCTTGAGCTCGGCCACGTCGTCGAGCGAACGCAGGATGGTGGCCGGCCAGCGCGGGTCCTGCTCGGCGAGCGTGGTGGAGACGACGTACCGCGGCATGGCGTTGTACCCGGCGAACTCCTCCACCATCGCCGGCCAGACCGGGGCGAAGGCCTCGTAGCTGCGGCGGCCGAGAAGCAGGGCGGTGGCCTCCCGCTGTTCGCGTTCCTTGATCTCGTAGGCCGCCTCGTCCATCGCGACGTCCTTGAAGGTCCAGCCGGAGTTGCGGTAGCCGGGCTCCCCGCCCGGGGCCTCCATGACGCCGTCGACGGACACGAACGCGGTGACGATCAGGGTGCGCATCGCTGTTGCCTCTCTCGTGGTGTGCTCTCACCCTCACGTCGAACGGGACGGGCCGTGTTCGACACGGCGGCCGGATTTTTTTCGGGAAAGGTTCCCCCGCGGGCCGGAGGGCTCTCCTCTTCCTCCGGACCGGGAGGCTCGCGTGCCGCAGAGCCGCGTGACGGCCGCCGCCGGGCGGCGCGAGGCGGCCCGGCGGCGGAGCGCGGTCAGGCCGGGTCGACCCGGTACAGGGTGGTCGAGCCGGACACCTCGTTGGCCACGGCCAGCACCGGGACGCCCCGGATCGGCGAGTCCGAGGCGCTGATGAAGGTCAGGCCCTCCGCGCCGAGGTCGCCCGCCTCACGGGTACCGGGCTCGGCGGCGAAGTCGCGGTTGTTGAGGTACTGCACGAAGGACGCCTCCCGGGGGTCGGTGACGTCGTAGACCATCACGCCGCCCACCCGCTCCAGGCCCACGAACGCGTAGGTGCGGCCCGCCACCTCGCCGAGCACGACCCCCTCGGGCTCGGGGCCCTTGTCGTCGCTGCGGTTGTCGAAGGCGTTCTCCGCGTGGTCGGAGTTGAAGGACTCCGGCGCGGCCTCGGCGGTGATCCGCTCGAAGTCCGACCCGGAGTCGAAGAGCAGCTCTCCCTCGGTGGTGAAGATCGAGAACGAGCGCCCGCCGAACGCGTACACGTCCTCGTAGCAGCTGCCGTCCTCGCGCAGGCCCTCGGCGGCGGTGACCGTCAGCCTGCCCATGTTGGCCTCGTCGAGCAGCTCCTCGGTGCTGTCAACGCCCAGGTCGTTGTCGGCCAGGAACTCCCGGACGCGCGGGGAGTCCTCGCACAGCGGGGTGTCCTCGACCAGGTCGCCGAGACGGGTCTCCTCGGAGTAGCCGTCCCAGTCGCGGGTGTCGCCCTCGTTCGCGGTGACCATCAGGGTCCGGCCGCGCCAGCGGTAGGTGTCGAAGCCGTCGGGCTGGTACATGCCGTACACCGGCCAGTTGGCGAGGCGGACCCCGTCGTCCCGGTTCGACACGTCCAGCTCGTTGCCGGGCTCCATGTGGTCCTTGAGGCCCAGGGGCACGATGTCGGTGAACTCGGCGGTGCGCAGGTCCAGCAGCGCGACGGCGTTGGCCTCCTGGAGCACCACCTGGGCGCTGTAGGCGGTGTCCGCGGAGATGTACTCCGGTTCCAGGTTGCGCGCCACCCGGCCCGGGGTGCCCCGTTCGCCGGTGGACAGGTCCGGCCCGAACACCCGCACACCCGAGGGCAGCTCCCTCTCCCCGTCCCAGGCACGGAAGTCGGCGGTGCGGACGTCGTCCTGGGTGACGGCGGCGGGCCTGCGGTTCACGCGGATGACGCTCACCGACCCCTCGGGGTCGGCCGAGTAGTCGTCGCCGGGCTCCCCCTCGTTGGCCACCAGCAGCAGTCTGCCCTCGGGCGTGAAGGCGGCCATGTCCGGCAGGGCGCCGACCCTGACCGCGTTGAGCGCGGTGCCGTCGGTGTCGTAGAAGACCACCCAGCCGTTCTCGGTGCGGTCGGGGGCCTCCACCGCCACGGCCACGGTGCCGCCGTGGACCGCCACGGAGTTGGCGACCGCGCCCTCCGGCACCACCGAGCCGTCGGCCGCCGCGACCCCGGACGTGCGCAGGTCGAACAGCTTGGCGGGGGCCGCGGGGTCGGAGACGTCGAGCACCTCCACGGTGGCGGCCAGGGCGTTGACCACGTACAGGCGCTGGGTGCG
Organism: Nocardiopsis synnemataformans DSM 44143; assembly: GCA_000340945.1. Lineage (GTDB taxonomy): Bacteria > Actinomycetota > Actinomycetes > Streptosporangiales > Streptosporangiaceae > Nocardiopsis > Nocardiopsis synnemataformans. The sequence continues at coordinate 25,300 of ANAW01000011.1, forward strand.
CGGGTCGTGGGCGACGATCTCCGCCGCCGCCTCGTCGAAGGAGCCGGTGTGGTAGCTGCCGAGGGCGGACAGTTCGACGCCGTCGCGCCCGCTCTCGCCGGGCGCCTGTCGCTCCGCGTGGGCGGGGGCCGCCGCCCCGGTGAGGGCGACGGCGAGGGACACCGCGACCGCCGTGGTCTTGCGCATGCGTGCTTCCTGGTGGCTCCGGGGGATGGGCGCGGTCGCGCCCGCGCCGAAGCCAACCAGGAGTGGACGAGGTGCAGCTGAACGCCCGGTGACGTGGGGATGAAGGCGGATGGCGGCCATCTCGGCCGCGGGGCGTGCTCCGTGCTGTTCGCGCTGGAGGAATTCCGCGCATACGACGGGAAATCCGACACATCGGCGCACCGACACACCGGAGAAACCCACGGAAAGCACCGTCGCGGACACGCACCCGGACGACACGGGAAAAGGGCGCTTCGCGGGCTCGACGGGTATTCGGCCTCGACGGCACCGGTTGCGGCGGGCCTGCGTGGAAAAGCCGGAAGGAAAGCCCCCGGAGGGGGAACTCAGTAACCGGCCGACCGGAGCCTGTGCCAGGCGGTCGTCCAGCGCTGGCGCTCACCGGCGTCCTCACCGGCGCAGGCGGTCACGAAGGCCATCAGGAACACGTACCTGGGCAGCTGGGTCCCCTCCAGGACGTCGCGGAAGGTGGTCGCGCGCACCGCTCCCCCACACAGGTACTCCAGCTCCAGGTAGGACCAGTCACCCGCCCAGACGAGGTAGCGGCGCATGACCAGCAGGAACTCGGCGGGGGTCTCGGCGTCCAGGGGGTTGGGCCGACGCTCGTAGCCGTCCAGGGCGCGGACGGTCGGGTGGCGCTCGACGGCGGAGCTGGGGGTCGTGAGGACCCGGTCGAGCCAGCTGGTGCGACCGAGGGACCGGTTCGGTCCAGTGGGTTCGAGGACGCCCGTGGTGGTCACACCTTCTCCTTTTCACCGGTCGAAATCGACGTCATGGGGTTCTCCCGTACGCGCTGCGTCTGTTCGGCGTACACGTGAGCGCGGGGGTGGAGAGAACGACGAAGGCCGGATACCAGCTGTTGTGGGGAGAACTCCGGCGGTTCGGTTACGGAGAAACCTACCGGATGAACACGGAACGCGAAAGCGCCTGGCGGCCCGGGTTCGGAGAGGCGTTGGTCTCCCCCGTGTGTGACGTCGCCGCCGCAGCTTCCACTGTTGTGCGCTTTTACCGCAAAGGGCAACAAAGGTCATCTGGAACACCGGACAAAACGTCATCCCTCGCGGTAGTGCCCAAAACGCGACCACCTGGGACGTCAGGGGGAAAGTCCCCGAGTCCGGGAGATTATTTTGTCCATATAGGTGATTTAAGAGTGACCGTAACTAGGGTCACGGTGTCCACGCCAGCACCGTGGCGTCGTCGCTCCCCTTGCCGCGCGGATGACGGAGCCGGTCGGGGTCGGCGGCCTCCAGCACGCGCACCCGGTCCAGCAGGGCGCGCGGTCCTCTGTCCGAAACCAGGGCGAACGCCTGGTCCCAATCCAGGTCGCCGAAGAGGTCGACCACCCGGCTCGCCCCGTCGGTCATGGCGGTGAACCGTCCGACGGGCAGGGTTCCGGTCAGCGCCTCCTCGGCCGCCCGGGGACGGGCTCCCGCCGTCCAGAAACCCCCGGGAACGTTGCGGTACGCGCGGACGGCGTCCCAGGGGCTCCCCCGGCGGGCCAGGCCGGCCCTGAGGTCGTCCAGGCGGGTGTCGGTGAGCACGTGCACCCCGGCCTCGCCCTCCACCAGCAGCACGGAGTCGGACAGCACCAGGTACTCCAGTGCGTCGGAGTCCGCCCGCACCGCCACGACCGTGGCGGACGGGCTCTCCTGGTTGCCCAGGTCGCAGGTGTCCGCGTGCAGGGCGGAGGCCGTCGTGATCGCCTCGGCCAGGGCCTCGCGCAGGGGGAGCCCCGCGTCGGCCCCGGCCAGCAGCAGCGCGCCGAGCCGCCGGGTGTACCAGGCCACCCCGTGGGAGCAGCCCGTCTCCACGTCCCGCGGCGCGCTCGCCCCGTCCAGGAGGACCGCGCTGGTCGCGGTCGCCGCGGCGAAGTCCTCGTTGGGGCGGCCGGGGGCACCCGGCTCCGTGGCGACGCGGAAGGACATTCCCGGATCTCCCGTTCACGGACGGCACGTCTGTCGTGGACACCGCGACCCCGTCCCGAAGGCACGGTGACCGCACGCTACCTACCCGCGAAAGTTACACCCATGGAAAGCCCGTCTTTCGGGTAGATGAACGATTCAGTACGTTTCTGGAGACCGCCGACTTTGCCCGGTCCGATTCCGGCAAGGACGCGAACGGAACAAGCGCGCACCGCGACGAAAGCGGTGGCCCGCACGCGCGATGACCAGAACAAGGACAAGAAGCCGACAACGGGATGGATCCCCCCATGCGGAATATTCCCTACTACTTCCGGAGAGCCAGGAGAATACTCAGGAGAATGGTCCCGGCCCCGGTCAGGAAGGTTCTCTTCCTCCCCGTCTCATGGAGACACCGGAGGAGGGACCCGGAACTCGCCGTGTCGACCTACCAGCGCGAACCCGTCCTCGCACGGCGCTGGTCCGGCCCCTTCGACATCGAGGACTTCGTCGCCCGGCAGACGAACCGCTTCACCGACCTCCTGCGTGAGCGGGGGATCGACTACTTCCTCTCCCGGTCCAACGGCATGTACCAGCGTTCGGTCGCCGTGTCCGAGGAGGACAGGGCCGAGGTCCTCTCGGTCCTCGCCTCCCGCTACAGCCTCCGCGGCGCGTACGTGAGGACTCCGGGCGGGTACCGGCCCCTGTCCCCGCTCCGGCTGCGCGGGCTCCGCCGTGCTCCGGTGGTCCGGCTCGGAGAGCACGTCGTCGGCGACCGGGGCCCCGCGGTCGTCGGACCCGCCCACGGCTTCGCCGTGGAGTTCTGGCAGGAGGGCGAGCGGTTCCTGGCCTCCCCCGACCGCGAGGAGAGGCTCGACCGGCTCCGGGTCGTGGCGCCCGAGCACGTCCTGCGGGAGTCGCTCATCGCGCCGCAGCCCAACCCGGTGAGCGAGGTGATCCCCGGCAAGGCCCGGAAGACCGCCGAGGTCAGGGTCGGCGACCGGACCCATCCCACTCTGGACGCCTTCACCTGGGAACTCGCCACCGACCTGACCTTTCCGGTCGACGCCGTCTACACCTGGGTCGACGGGGCCGACGAGGCCTGGCGCGCCAAGCGCGACGCCCACCTCGGGGAGAACGCCCCGGCCAACCCGCACTCCGCCTCCGACTCCCGCTACACCAGCCGGGACGAACTCCTCTACTCCCTGCGCTCGCTGGAGATGTTCGCCCCCTTCGTACGCAACGTCTACGTCGTCACCGACGGCCAGACGCCGCCGTGGCTGAACACCGACCATCCACGGATACGGGTGGTGGACCACACGGAGGTCTTCGCCGACACGTCGGTCCTTCCGGTGTTCAACTCGCACGCCATCGAGTCGCAGCTGCACCGCATCGAGGGCCTGGCCGAGCACTACCTGTACCTCAACGACGACGTGTTCTTCGGCCGGCCCGTGTCCCCCTCCCTCTTCTTCCATCCCAACGGTCTCGTGAAGCTGAACCCCTCCTCCTACCGCTTCGGTCTGGGCGAGGTCAGCGAGGAGGACCAGCCCGTGGACGCCGCCGCCAAGCGCAACGGCGCGCTGCTGGAGAAGCACTTCGGCAAGGTGCCCGTGTCCAAGTTCAAGCACACGCCCATCCCGCAGCGCCGGTCGGTGGTCCAGGAGTTGGAGGAGAGGTTCCCCGAGGTCTTCGCCCGGACGGCGGCGTCGCGGTTCCGCAACCCCGACGACCACTCCGTGCCGTCGTCCCTGCACAACTACTACGCGCTGTTCACGGGCAGGGCGGTGATGGGGGGCCTGCGCTACACCTACCTCAACCTGGCCGACCTGGACGCGGTGCGGTACCGGACCGAGGCCCTGCTGGCCCAGCGCAACTTCGACGCCTTCTGCGTGAACGACACCACGGAACCGGACGAGGCGGCCGAGAGGCACGTCGATGCGTTCCTCGGCGACTACTTTCCCTTCAGGAGCAGTTTCGAGAGGTGAGGGGCCGAGCGGTGAGGGACGGGGCGGCCCGGTCGCGGCCGGGCCGCCCCCGCGGGTCAGCGCACCAGGACGGTGGTGTGCACGTCGATGTTGCCGCTCTCCCAGAGCCAGTCCATCGCGGCCAGGCTCACCCGGGCGCAGCCGTGGGAGGCGGGCTGGGACGGGACGACCGGGTACCCGTGCACGGCGATGCCGCCGTTGAAGTACTTCGGTCTGTACAGCGCCCCGTAGGGCCCGGGGTCCCAGGCGTCGACCTCGCGGAAGACGGTGTAGGTGCCGGTCGGGGTGGTGGCGATCCGCTCGGTGCCGTCCGAGGACTCGTAGGGCTGGCCGGATCCGGTGGAGGTGTTGAGGACGCGCTCCACCTCGCCGCCGGAGACCACCAGCAGCAGCTGCCGGTCCAGGTCGATCTCCAGCAGGTCGCCGGAGGTGCTCTGGGCCTCGGGGAGCACGCCCTCGGCGAGGGCGGCGCGGGTGTCGGGGCCCACGACGCCGTCGCGGGCGATCCCGGCGGCCTTCTGGAGCGCCACGACGGCCTGTTCGGTGTGGAAGCCGAACTGGCCGTCCACGCCGTCGAGCCAGTAGCCCAGTTCGGCGAGGCGTTCCTGGACGGCGGTCACACCGGCCCCGGAGCTGCCCTGGCGCAGCTCCGGTCCGGCGCTGACCGAGGTCGGGGCGGCGTGCGCGGCCGGAGCCGTCACGGCGGTGCCCAGGAGCAGGGCGAACGCCGCGGCCACGGCCAGGAGGAGGGTGTGTTTCAGGTGCGGTGTCGGGAGGAATCGGGGGGTTGCCATACGTCTTCCTTACCCACCCCGCGCGCGGTTCTCCCCGCCCCGGAGGACCTGTGGACAACTCTCGCCTCCGTGTGCGGGCGGACGTGCGGGGACGCGCTGACGGTTCCTCGGGGAGCACGGCGCCGGGGCGGCGCCGCGGCGGGCGTGCGGGGACGTGCCGGGACGGCTCACAGTGGCCACCGCGCGGGCCGCTCGGAGCACGCGAGCCAGGGACGTAAGGGGACGCGCGGGGACGCGCGGGGACGCGCTGACAGTAGCCGCCCCGGACGCGGGCTGCTCGGCGCATGGAATCCAGGGACGTGCGGGGACGCGCTGACGGTCGCCACCTCCGGGTACGGGCCGCCCGGCGCACGCGAGCCGGGACGCGCCCGACAGGGTTCAGCGCCGCCCGGAGCCCGGGCTGTGCGAGCGCTCGTGCAGGGACGAGGCGACGTGGGCCAGGGCCCGGCAGCGGGCGAACTCCACGGCGGTGAAGGGGACGAGCTCCCGGTGGACGGTCAGGACGCCGCCGTCGGGCGCCGGAAGGGTCATGACCGCGCCGGACAGGTCCTCGCGGGCCGTCCCGGCGGGCGGTTGGGCGGCGTGCTCGACGGCCCGGGCCGAGGCCAGGGACAGCAGTGAGCGCTCCAGCGTGGTCGCCCCGGTGACCAGGGCGCTGACCAGGGCGAGCGTGCGGCTGGTGGTGTCGCTGAGCTCGTGGACGTCGGCTCGGCGCACGGCGGCGTCGCGTCCGCCCGCCTCCCGTACGGCGGTGTACAGGTCGCCCTGGCCCACGTGCGCGGGAGCGCTGACGAAGAACTCGTCCACGGCGTCCGCCCCCGCCGGATGCACCTGCATGAGCCGGATGTCGATCCCGAGGGCGGCGAACCGCGCGGTGAGCGCGGCCAGGCCGCCGGGCACGTCGGCGACCGTCACGCGGACGCTCCACAGCAGGTCGTCGGACGGGGCGCGCACCGCTGCCCTGCCCGCCGGGGAGCCGTCCGACGCCGCGGGTCCGCCCCCGGCGGACGGCCCGTCCGAGGGGACGCTCCGGGACGGCTCGGCGTTCCCGGACGTCCCGGCGTTCCCGACCGTCCCGGCGTTCTCAGACGGCCCAGTGCCATCAGACACCCCGTCCCCACCGGTCAGCCCGTCGTTCCCGGACGTCCCGGTGCCCATGGGCGGCCCGGTGTTCCCGGCCGCGTTCGGCGCTCCGGATCCCCTGGACGGCCGGGGTGCGGACGCGGCCTTGTGGCGGCGCCACCGGTGGACCGCGGAGACCGCGAGCAGCAGCAGTCCCACGGTGATCAGGACGCGGACTCCCGCGTCGCTGTGTCCGAGGGAGAGCACCACCAGGTGCGCCGCGCCGGCGGCGAGGAGCAGGGTGCCCAGGTCGAGCGCCTCGCGGCCGAAGAAGCCGTGGCGGTGGTCGTCGGTTCCGTGCTGTCCTTCGGAAACGTCCATGGGACCGAAGATCCCAGGGCGACGTTGCGCCCGTTCGCACCCGCGTGAAGGGCCGGTAACGACGGAGGGTGACTCTGGCCACTCCGGGGGAGGGCGCACGTTCCCGGAGCGGGCGCGCCCGGAGGCGAACGGCTTCCGGCCGGGCGCGGAAACGGCTGCCGCGTCGGCGTTCCCGCAGCCGTGACGCGTCCGGAAAGGCCACTTGACCAGGAAGGACGCCGTCCCGCCCGACTTCGCGCACACGGAATGTGCCGTGCCGCACAGCGCTTCTAACGTGAGGTGGAACGACACCGGCGTGTCCTTCCCATGACGACACCCTCCCGTTGGGCGCCTCCCGCCCACACGACGCATGGAGCACACGGAACACATGAAGCGCGACGTGATCAGGACCGGACCGCAGGACGAGGCCCGCGATCCGCACCCGCGAACACCGGGCGACTCCGGGGCGCCGGTGCGCACACTGCGCGCCCGGCACCCGCTGCCCCTCCTGGTCACCGGAGCCGTCGCCTCCCTGGTGGCCCTCCTGGCGACCGCCGAGATCACCACCACCCTGGCGGGCAGCCCCCTGCACCACCAGGCGTCGGTCTGGTTCGACACCCACGACCACGACCAGCTCTGGGCGACCCCGGAGATGATGCTCGCGTCCGCGCTGCTCACGTCCCTGGGGCTGACCATGGTCGTGCTCGCGCTCGTGCCCGCGCGCGGCGACTGGCTGGCGCTGTGCGACGACGGCGTCCGCCCCGCAGACGGCGTGCCCGTCCCCCGCCGGAAGGCGGGGGACCAGGGATCCGGCCCATGACCGGCTCGGACCGCATGCGCTCCGCCCGTCAGACCCCGACCGCGGCATGGCCAGCCCCATGCTCTTCCTGCTTGCGGCGGTACGGCTATTCGATGACCGCGGTGGCCTCGACCTCGACCAGGAGATCCGGTTCCCCCAGCGCCGCGACGCCCAGCAGGGTGATCGGCTTGACCGGGTCGACGCCCAGTCTCGCCGCCGCCCGGCCCACGCCCTCGCCCAGCAGCGGCATCTTCTCCGGGCTCCAGTCGACGACATAGACGGTCAGCTTCGCCACGTCGTCGAAGGAGCCACCGATCTCGGCCAGAGCGGTGGCGATGTTGAGGTAGCACTGCTCGACCTGGGCGGAGAGGTCTCCCTCGCCCACGGGCTGGCCGTCGGCGTCGCGGGCGACCTGCCCCGCGAGGAAGACCAGCTTCGATCCGGTGGCGACCGACAGCTGCCGGTAGACCTCGGGCTTCGGCAACCCCTCGGGGTTGACCAACGTCACGGACATAGACGGCCTCTTCCTCTTGGCTTCGGGAGCGGCAGGACCAACACCCCCATGAAAGCATAGCGATGTTATGTATTGTGGGGTCATGGCGAGGACGAAGGACCCCGTGGTCCGCTCCCAGCTGCTCGAGCGGGCCGCACAGATGCTGCGAACGAGGCAACCGGTCACACTCCGCGCCCTGGTCGCCGGAACCGGCGTGTCGACGATGGCCGTCTACACCTACTTCGGCGGCATGGACGGCCTGTGGAAGGCGCTGCGGCAGGAGGGCTTCACACGTCTGGCCGCCCGGCTCGCGGCCGTCGGGATGTCCGCGGACCCGGTACGGGACCTCGCCGCGCTGGGGGCCGCCTACCTGGCCAACGCCATGGAGAACCCCGATCTCTACCGCGTCATGTTCGACGCGGGGTTCGGGCTCGAGGACGCCGGTGCCACGGACGCGACCCTGCACCGCCTCGTCCGCGCCATCGACCGGGCCAAGGCAGACAGCCGCTTCCGCGACGGGGTCGGCTCACTGGAGCTGGCGACACAGAGTTGGACGATCGGCCACGGACTCGCCTCACTCGTCGCCACAGGACCCCTGCCGCACCAGGCACTCGCTCACGGCGTGCCCATGCTGACCGCGCTGTTCACCAGTGCGGGGGACGAACCCGGCCGATGCCGCCGGTCGGTCGAGCGCGGCTGGGGACGGGCGCTCGGCCAGGCCCGGACCCCGTGATCGGAGGGGCGGGCCCAAGGCGGAGCGGTCACACCTGACCCGGGTACCGACCGCGCGCACCGGACACCGGAGCGTGGTCCGGGTCCCGGGTTCCGGGTCTCGGCGCACAGGGCGGGTTCCGGATTCCGGCGCGCGGTCCGGGTCCCGGGTCCCGGCGCACAGGGCGGGTCCCGGCGCGCGGGCTCAGGCCGCCGTCCGGCCCCGCGCCCGGCCCCCGCCGTACACGAGCCGCCGCATGAGCGCGTCCAGCGGTCCGGGGCGCCCCGCGCGCTCCAGCCACGCGGCCGCGCCCAGGCCGACCAGCCAGGCCAGCAGGGCCACGGCCAGCGCACCGGCACCGCCCACGCGCGCGCCCAGGCCGACCAGGTCGGGGTGGAGGACCACCGCCACCAGCACCGAGTTGAGGATGTAGAAGGTCAGGGAGCGCTGGCCCACCGCCGCGACGGCGCGGGTCAGCGGCCCGGGCGCGCGCTCCAGCCGGATCGCCCACAGGGTGAACAGCGCCGCGTACCCGGCTCCGCCGCACACCCCCGTCAGCACCTGGAGCGCCATGAGCAGCCCGCCCGCCACCGCGCCCGGCTCCAGCGCGCCGACCGCCGCCAGGGCGGAGGGCAGCGCCCCCGCGAGGGACACGGCCACACCCGCCACGGCGATCCGGACCAGGAGCGCGCGGTGCGCCTCCGGGTCGTCCAGCAGGCCCGCGCGGCCCGCCAGGTAGCCCAGGACGACCAGCAGGAACAGCGGGTAGGCGAGCGCCACCATCAGCGGGCTGAACGGGAGCCCCGCCAGGCGCGCCACCCAGTCCCCGGCGGTCAGGTAGCCCGCCACGGCGTACGCCTCCTCCCCGGCCGTCCGCCGTCCGAGGTTCATCCCGACCATCGCCAGGGGGACGGTGAGCGCGTAGAGCGCGGCGAACACGGCCGCGGCGCGCACGAGCGCCCGGTCCGGCCGCAGCAGCAGCCATCCGGTGACCAGGGCCGCCAGCCCGTAGGAGGTGAGGATCTCGCCGGGGAACACCAGCAGCGCGTGGACGAACCCGAACAGCAGCAGGAACACCCCGCGGCGGCGCAGCAGGCGGCGGACCTCCTCCTCACGCGTGCCGCGCGCGGTCTGCCGGGCGACCATCCACGCCATCCCGTAGCCGAAGAGGATCGCGAACATCGGGAAGGCCCGGTTGTCCAGCAGCAGCGTGGTCGCGAGGGCGGCGATCCGGTCGGGCAGGGGCTCGCCGGACACGTCGGTGCCGAAGCCCGCGCCCGCGTACACCCCGGCGTAGGCCATCGCGATGAGCAGCAGCATGAACCCCCGGGCCAGGTCGGGGGCGAGCCTGCGCCCGGTGCCGGGCCGCGGCACGGCGGTGGCGTCCATCGTGCTTTTCCTTCCCTGAGCCGGGTCCCCGGTGTTCCGGGAACTCCAGGCTGGCAGGGCGGCGGCCCGTCCGGATCAGCCGATCGGCCATCCGAACGGCCACGCTGACGTCCGCGCGCACGGCCGGACCGGGCCGGTGGACGGAGGCGCCGACGGCTCCGTCCTCACCGGCCCCGGGCCGGGTCGTCCAGGTCGACGACATCGATGTCCAGGCGGGCGACGGGCAGGCCCAGCCGCTGTTCGGCCAGGGAGCGCATGGCGCGCCGGGCCGCGTCGGCGGCGTCCGGGATGGGGAAGCCGACGGCGACCCGCGCCGTGGCCCGGACGGAGAGGCCCTCGCGGGTCTGCTCGACGCGGCAGCGGCCGACCACGACGCCCGGGACGGACTCGACGGAGGTCCGGAGCATGGCCGCCACGGCCGACTCCCTGACCTCGGTGCCGCCGGGACCGGAGCCGCTCAGGACGATGGTCCCCTCGGAACGGCGCTCCGCGCGCACCACGCGCATGACGTCCGTGAGCAGCCCGGGAGGGGCGGTGACCTCCTCCTCGCCGTCCCGGCGCACCGCGTCGACGAGCGGGCGCAGCTCACCCGCCTCCGCCCGGCAGTGCTCGCAGGCGGACTCGTGCTCGGTGAGCCGACCGGACAGCAGGTCCCTCAGGAGTGCGTCCACCGAGGTTCCGCAGGGCAGTCGGTCGTGGTCGTCGGACGGATCTACCGCCATGGCTCAAGCGCCTCCACGAGATGGGTACGCGCGCGGTGAATACGTCCACGCACAGCGGTCGGGGTCGTGTCGACGATCTCCGCTATCTCTTCATAGCCCAATCCTTCCATTTCGCGCAGAACCCAGCAGATCCGCTGCGGGGGCGGCAGCCCCGACAGGGCTTCGAGCAGCGCCTCGCGCAGGCCGCCCGCGAGCGTCTCCCCCACCGGCCCGGGTTCCCGGGCCTCCAGCCGCTCGTCGTCCTCCACCGGTTCCACCGGCCTGCGGGCCCGCAGCATGTTCAGGGCGCGCCGTCCCACGATGCGGTTGAGCCAGGCGGGGAAGCTCTGCGGGTCGGCGAGTTCGGGAAGCCTGCGCCACGCGGTGACCAGGGCCTCCTGGGCCGCGTCCCGCGCGTCGGCGGGATCGCGCAGCACCCGCAGGGCGATCCGGTAGACGGCGTCCTGGTGCCGACGGACGAGGTCCTCGAACGCCCTGTCGTCCCCGTCCTGGGCGCGCTCCACGAGCACGCTCTCCGGAAGTGCGGTTTCCCTGTGCATCGTCGCTGCGGCCACCCCTCCCCGTACACGAGCACAGAGAAACTACCCCAGGTTTCTGCCCGAACACGGCAGCCCCGCGCCCGCGCCTCCCCCACACTGGCAGTGATGCAGGTCACACTATGATGACCGTGAGCCGACGGCCCTCCCCCGTGTCCTTCCCTGTGACGGCGCCACGACGGGTGGCGCCGAGCGAGCGAGGAGCACCGTCATGGGAGAGATCAGGTTCAGCCTCAGGAAGACGGCCGCCAGGCGCGCCGCCGAGGCGGCCGCCCTGGCGGGGACTCCGCCCCTGGCCCGCACCCCCGACGCCGCGCCGGAGCGCGCCCGGACCGACGGCCGGGACGTGGTCGTCGACGCGACGGACCGCTTCACGGCCTCCGCACAGCGCCACCGGCGGTAGAGGCCGCAACGCCGCCGTCGAAAGAGAAGAAGCAGGAGGAGTCGGCGGCGCCGCCCGGGGAAGACCGACAGTCCAGCTCAGAGCGGTGCCGACGGCCCCACCCGAAGGACCGGCGGGCGGGCCCGCCCGCGGCGGGCCGCACGTTCCACCACGAACCGAGAACCCGACAACGCAAGGAGATCCGACCATGGCCGCGAAGAGCGCCCAGAGCAGCGAACTCGCCCCCGCCGAGCTGCGCGAGGCGGGCGGCGCGAGCACCGTCCCCGTGCGCGCCCAGCACTCCCACGAGCTGAACACCGACACCGGGCGCACCTCGATCGCCGACCACGTGGTCGCCAAGATCGCCGGTATGGCCGCCCGGGAGGTCCGGGGCGTCCACCACATGGGCGGCGGGGCCGGACGCGCCTTCGACGCCGTCCGCGAGCGCATCCCCGGCTCCACCTCCACCAGCACCGCGGCGCGCGGCGTGGCCGTGGAGGTCGGCGAGCGCCAGGCCGCGGTGGACATCAACCTCGTCGTCGAGTACGGCGTCTCGATCCCCGACCTGGCGGCCGTCGTCCGGCGCAACGTCATCTCCGGCGTGGAGCGGATGACCGGCCTGGAGGTCACGGAGGTCAACGTGACCGTGGACGACATCCACCTGCCGGACGAGGAGGAGGGCCGCTCCACCGCCGCCGAGCCGAGGGTCAGGTGACGGCGGAGCGGGCAGCGGCACAGCGGCAGACACGACGTGAGGGAGTGAGGACCCATGTGGTCGATCGTCGGACTCGCCTTCGGGGCGGTCCTCGGCCTCGCCGCCGCCTTCGGCGGCTTCGGGGCCTTCCTCCTGGTCCTGGTCCTGGGAGCCGCGGGCTTCCTGGCGGGGAGGGCCTACGAGGGCGAGGTCGACCTCGCGGAGCTGTTCACGCGCCGTGAGCACGGCGGTCGCCGGTGAGCGCCGCCGAGGCCTTCCCGGGGAGCCGCGGACCGGCCCCCGGGGAGGGCGCCGCGAAGGCTGTGGGGGCCGGGGCGGTCGTGGAGGCCGTGGAGGCCGTCGCCGGAACGCCCGGCGCGCGTGCGCGGTCCGGTGCCGAACCGGACCGGCGCGCGCCCCGGGTGCCGCCCGAGGAGCGCGGCACCACGGTCGTGTCCGACCGGGCGGTCCGCCGCCTGGCGTGCGCGGCCGCCGCCGAGCACCGGTCCACCCGTCCCCTGGGCGACCGGCTGGGCGGGCTGGTGGGCGAGGGCAGGACGGCGCGCGCCGAGGTGCGCCGGGGCGGCTCCCGCGTGGGGCTGCGCCTGGAGATCGCCGTCGCCTACCCCTCCCCGCTCGCCCGCACCGCCGAGGAGGTCCGCGCGCACGTGGCCGCCACGGTGGAGGGCCTCACCGGGCTGACCGTCCACAGCACCGACATCGAGATCGTCGAACTCGTACCCGCGCCGCGGGTGCGCTGAGCCATCGAAGGAAGCGGACATGACTTCCCTCCAGGAGGAGGCGCGGACCCAAGAGACGTCCGCGGCCCCGGACGGCCCCCCGCCCGGGAGTCAGCGCGGGGACCGGAGGGCCCGGCGGACCGCGGTGAGGGTCTTCCGGCCCCGGCGGTCGCTGCCCGCCGTCGTGGTCGCCGCCTCGGTGGCGGTGGTCTCCGGGCTGGTGCTCGCCGTGATCACCGCGAGCCTGCTCGGCATGCCCGCGCCGTTCCCGGCGGTGGACGGCATGGCCGCCCACGCCGCCACGGTCCCGTGGGAGGCGCCCGAGACCATGCTGGCCTCCGGGGTCGCCGCCGCTCTGGGCCTGACCCTGCTGACCGCGGCCTCGCTGCCCGGGTACGGCGGCCATCTGGTCCTGCGCACCGACGACCGGGACATGGCCGTGGGCCTGTCCCGGCGGGCGCTGCGCGACATCCTCGCCGTCTCGGCGCGCGGGGTCGACGGCGTCCGCGGCGCCCGGGTCCGGGTGGGCCGCCGCACGGTGCGGGTGCGGGCGCGCACGCACATACGCGGTGCCCACTGGCTGAGGCGGGACGTGGACGCGGCCGTGCGGCGGAGGCTGGAGGAGCTCGTCCCGGTCCGCGCCCCGAGGGTCCGCGTCCAGGTACGTGAGGAGGCGTGAGCATGGACGGACAGCGATCCGGGCCGGAGCCGGATCCGGCCGACAACGGCCCGAGCGACGCGGACGCGGACAACGCGGACATGGGTAATACGGGCACGGGCAACGCAGACGCGAGCAACGCGGGCACGGGCAACGCGGACATGGGCAACGCAGACGCGGGCGCAAGCGACACCGGCACGAGCGCGACCCACGCGGGCGCATCCCACGCAGGCGCGAACGACACAGCCGAGAACAACACCGGCGGGACCGCCCCGGCCACGACCAGCGCGGACACGGCCGTTTCGGACATGACAGGCACCGGCACGACAGGCACCGGCGCGGCCCACGGGGACACGCCGACCCGGTCCACGATCCGGGGCTTCCCCCACCGCCGCAGCAGGAGGACGGCTCGGGGCAACCGGCTCGGACTGTTCCTCACCGGCCTGGTACTCCTGGTCGGCGGCGCGGCCGGGCTGGCCGTCGGCGGCGGCCTGTTCGGCGACGGTCCCGCCGCCGCCCCGCTGACCGGCCTCGAACCGGTGGCACGGGCCCTGGCCTGGCCCTGGACTCCCCACGCCGCCGCGGCGGTCGCCCTGGTGCTCACCGTGCTGGCGGTGCGATGGCTGCTGGTCCAGGGCCGCGCGTACCGCCCGCGCAGGCTGCTGGTGGGCGCGGACACGGTGGCGGGGCGGACCGAGGTGTCCCCGTCCGCCGCCGGGAACGCCCTGGTCACCCAGCTCAGCGCGCACCCGCGCGTGGTGCGCGGCCGGGCGAGGTTCACCGAGTCCGCGCGGGAGCCGCGCCTGTGGCTGGACCTGGTGCTGACCGAGGACGCCGATCCCGTGGACGTGTGGCGCGCCTGCCGGGACGAGGGAGTCGGCTCCCTGCGCGAGTCCCTGGAGCTGGAGCGGCTGCCCGCCGTCGTGCGCATGTCGGTCTCGGGGCGCAGCGGGGGCAGAGACCTCGCCTGACCCGTGCGCCCCACCGAAGGGAAGCCGAAGCAGGCGCCTCACCTTCCTCGCGCGTCCCATCCAGGGGAAACGGAAGCAGGCAACTCACCTTCCTCACAAGCCCCGTCGAAGGAAGGCAGGAGCAGGCACCTCGCCTGACCCGTGCGCCCCACCGAAGGGAAGCCGAAGCAGGCAGCTCACCTGTCCCGCACACCCCGCCATGGGGAGGCGGGAGCGAAGACCCCGCCTGGTCCGTGCGCCCCCGCTGAGGGGAGGGGGCGGGACCGGGCGGGCGACGGAGGCGGCGCGGTCCGCCGGTACAAGGGGAGACACCGGCGTGACCCCGCCTCCGTCATCACACCCGCGTTCCACGCGCCCCGCTTCCGCCGCGATCCGGGCCGGCGGCGGGCGCGCGTGTGCTATCTTCGCCACTCGCGGCGACCCGGACCTGAGCCCCCGTGCGACAGGGACGTGCCGGACCCCCGTGTCTCCCCGGCCCCCGGTGTCGAGACCGGTAGTTCACCACCTGCACGTCTCGACACACCAGGAGTCCACGCCCGTGCGCGTCTACTTCGCGGTGTACGCCCGAGGGCTGCACCGCTATTCCACCTACCGCGCGGCCACGATCGCCGGGATCTTCACCAACTCCGTCTTCGGCGCGATCAACGCCACCGTCATGCTCGCCCTGTTCGCCGCGCGCCCCGAGATCAACGGCTACGACGCCGGGGACGCCGTCACCCAGGTGTTCGTCAGCCAGGCCCTGATCGGCATGGTCGCCATCATGGGCCCGCCCCTGGAGCTGGGCGAGCGGGTGCGCTCGGGCGCCGTGGGCACCGACCTGCTCCGGCCGGTCTCCCTCCAGGGCTGGTGGCTGGCCGAGGACCTCGGCCGGGCCACGTTCAACCTGGTCTTCCGCGGGGTGCCCACCTTCACCGTGGGAGTGCTGCTGTTCGACCTGGACCTGCCGGACGACCCGGCCCGCTGGGCCGTCGTCCTGCTGTCCGCCGTGCTGGCCACGCTGGTCTCGTTCGGGCTGCGCTACCTGTACGAGCTGGCCGGGTTCTGGCTTCTGGACTCCAGCGGGATCTGGGCGGTGGCCGGACTGCTCGGTCCGGTGGCCGCCGGGATGCTGCTGCCGCTCACCCTCTTCCCCCCGGCGCCGGCCGACACCCTGCGGCTGCTGCCGTGGGCGTCGATGGTCCAGATCCCCGCCGAGATCATGCTCGGCAAGGACACCCTGCCGGGCGGCACCGTGCTCGGCGGGCTGGCCCTCCAGGCGTGGTGGGCCGCCGCCCTGTTCGGCCTGGGCGCGTGGATCACCGCCCGCGCGACCCGCAGGGTGGTGGTCCAGGGTGGCTGACCTGCTCTCCCGCGCCCGCGAGTCCGTGGCCTGGCCGCTGCGCGCCTACCTGCTGCTGGCCTGGACCTGGTGCCGGGCCCTGGCCCAGTACCCGACCTCGCTGGTGCTGATGACCCTGGCGACCTCGCTGGGCGTGTTCGCCGAGATCGGCGCCGTCCTCGTCGTGTTCGGCCACGCCGGGCGGCTGGCGGGGTTCGACCTCGCCGAGGGGCTGCTCATCGCCGGGTTGGCCGCGACCGCCTTCGCCTGCGCCGACATGGTCCTGGGCAACGTCGAGCGGCTCGGGCAGCACATCCGCACCGGAACGCTCGACGTGATGCTGGTGCGCCCGGTGCCGCCGCTGGTGCAGATGGCGACCGACCGGTTCGCGCCGCGCCGCCTGGGCCGGATCGTCCCGGGCGCGGTCGTGGTCGCCGTCGCCCTGGCCGCGTGCGACATCGACTGGACCCCCGGCAAGGTGCTGATGCTGCCGGTGCTGCTGGTGTCGGGGACCGCGATCTGCTGCGCGGTCTGGGTCATCGGGGCGTGTCTGCAGTTCTTCGTCGCCGACGCCCGCGAGGCGGCCAACTCGATCACCTACGGCGGGCAGGCCCTCACCGAGTTCCCGCTGGCCATCTACGGCCGCGACCTCGTGCGGGCGGTGACCTTCGTGCTGCCGCTCGCCTTCGTCACCTGGCAGCCCGTCCTGTACCTGCTCGACCGCCCCGACCCGACGGGGCTGCCGGACGCCCTGCGCCACGCCACACCCCTCGTCGCCGCCGTCCTGTGCCTGGTCGCCGCCGCCTGCTGGCGGTTCGGGCTGCGCCACTACCGATCCACCGGGAGCTGAGCATGACCTCCGTCCGCGAGTCCGGCGCGTCCGCCGCCGAGCCGATCATCGAGGCCGTCGGCCTGGGCCGCGACTTCGTCCTGTCCGAGGGGCCGTTCCTGCGGCGCAGGCGGCGCACCGTCAGCGCCGTGCGCGACGTGAACCTCACCGTGCGGCCCGGCGAGATCGTCGGTTACCTGGGCCCCAACGGCGCCGGGAAGAGCAGCACCATGAAGATGCTCACCGGCATCCTCACCCCCACCGCCGGACGCCTGCGGGTGACCGGTCTGGAGCCCTCCCGCCAGCGCACGAGGCTGGCGGGCCGGATCGGCGTGGTGTTCGGCCAGCGCACCACCCTGTGGTGGGACCTGCCGCTGCGGGACAGCCTGGAGCTGACCCGGCACATGTACCGGATCCCGGCCGCCGACCACGCACGCCGTCTGGCCGAGCTGACCGAACTCCTCGAACTAGGGCCGTTCCTGACCACCCCGGTGCGCCAGCTCAGCCTGGGCCAGCGCATGCGCGGCGACCTCACCGCGGCGCTGCTGCACGGCCCCCGGCTGCTGGTGTTGGACGAGCCGACCATCGGCCTGGACGTGGTCAGCAAGTCGAGCATCCGCGAGTTCCTGCTGCGGCTCAACGCCGAGGAGGGCACGACCATCCTGCTGACCACGCACGACCTGGGCGACGTGGAGCGCCTGTGCGAGCGGGTGGTGGTCATCGACCGGGGGAGCCTGGCCTACGACGGCGGCCTGGACGGGCTGCGCGCGAGCGTGCCCGCACCGCGCGTGCTGGTCGTGGACCTGGCCGGGCCCGCACCGGCCATCGAGGTGGAGGGCGGCCGGTGCGTGCGCGTGGACGGCCCGCGCCAGTGGCTGGAGCTGTCGGAGAACCCGGCGGCGGTGATCTCCCGCGTCGCCCAGCGGCACGAGGTGGTCGACCTGACCCTGCGCGAACCCGACATCGAGGGCGTGGTGGCCGCGCTGTACCGGGGGACGGCCGTCGGCGGCGGAGCCTAGCACCGACGGCGGGTGGCGTGCGCACCACCCCCGGAGGGGAACGGACACCCTGGAGGCCGATCCCGTTCCGGAGAATCCTGGAGGGCATGAGAAACCCTGAGGTCGTGCCAGAGACGGTTCCCGATCCGGTGCGTAGGACGGTTCCCGGTCCGGTGCGCTGGGCGGCCGCGGCGTGGGCGACGGCGGTGGCCTGCGGCGTCGCCGAGAGCGCGGTGGCGCTGGCGGGCATGGTGGCGGCGGGCGAGGGCGTCCCGTGGCCGGGGCTCGCGCTGCGCCTGGCGGTCTACACGTCGGCGGCCCTGGTGGTGGCGTGGTTCGCACAGGGCCACCGGTGGGCGCGGACGGCCCTGGTCGTCGGGCTCGGCGTGGTGGGCGGCCTGGGAACGCTGGTCGCGCCCGTGGTGCTGGCCGTGCTGGAGGGCGGCGAGGTGCTCGACGCGATGGGTCACGGGTCGCACGGGCCGCTGTACCTGGCGCTGCGGACCGCGCACATCGCGTCGGTGGCGGCAGCCGTCGTGCTGGCCTTCACCCCCTCCGCGAACCGCTTCTTCGCCGAGGTCCCTGTGCGGACGGAGAGCGCGCCGGTGTAGGGGACGGAAGCGGGGGCGGGTACGCCCATCCCCCGGACGGTCGGAGAGCGCGCCGGTGCAGGGGACAGGACCGGGGCGGATGCGCCGGTTCTCCGGGTGGTCGGAGAGCGCGCGGTGACCGCGGTTTCCCGGCCCCGGCGGCGAACCGGACCGGGGTTGGCGGGATCATCGCTGTCATGGAATCAGGCGTGGTGTTGGGGATCGCGTTCGCGGTGCTCTCGTGTGCGGCCTACACGGCCGCCGCGGTGGCCCAGCGCAGGTTGGCGGTACGGGTGGCCGGGCCGCTCACCGGCGGTGGACAGATCGCGGCCCTGCTGCGGCACCCGCTGTGGTGGCTCTCCCTGCTGTTCAACGGGGGCCGGGCCGGTTTCCAGGTGGCGGCGGTGAGCAACGCGCCGCTGACCGTGGTGCAGCCGCTGGGCGTGCTGGTGCTGGTGTTCGGCATCCCCTGGTCGGCGCGGCTGGGCGGGCGGAGGGTCACACGCGAGGAGTGGAGGGGCGCGGCGTTCACCTCGGTGGCGCTGGGCGTGCTGCTGGCGGTGACGGTGACCGGTGGCCAGGGCGGCGTCCTCGACGACACCGGCTCGGTGCTGGTCGGCGGCGGTACGACCGCGCTCCTGCTGGTGACCGCGTGGGCGGCGGGGCGGGTCCGCTCCGCGGCCTGGCGCAGCTACCTGCTGGCGGGCGCGGCGGGCGTGGCCTTCGGGGTCTCCTCGGCCACGGTCAAGACCGCGGTGGCGGTCATCGGGGAGACCGGCGCGATCGGGCTGGTGCACGCGTCCTCGCTGGCCACGCCCGTGATCGCGGTGCTCGGGCTGTTCCTGGCCCAGGCCGCCTACCAGGGCATGGAGCTGGGCGCCCCGCTGGGGATCACCACCTTCACCAACCCCGTCTCCGCCACCGTGGTGGGCGTGGCCTTCATGGGCGAGACCTACGCGGGCGGGTGGATCGGCGGCGCGGTCGCGGTGGTCTGCGCCCTGCTGGCGGCGTACGGGATCCGGCTGCTCACCGTTCCGCAGGGCCCGGCCTCCGAGCCGGAGCCGGGGAGGCCGCAGGAGTCCGGGAGCGTGACCGGGGAGCGCTGACCGCTCAGCGGACACGTGTCGCCGCCCGTGCGGAACCGTGGTCGGCGGAACCGCCTCGCGGCCGGTGCGGGTGCCGTGCGGGACCGCGCTCAGCCCCCCGCGGCCGGAAACCCGACGGTCACCACCAGCCCCCCTTCCGGGCGCGCGCGGGCCGTGGCCCGCGCGCCGTGGGCGGAGGCGATCGAACGGACGATGGCCAGGCCCAGGCCGCTGCCGGGCCTCGCGGTGCGCACCCGGGCGGCGTCACCCCGGTGGAAGGGCTCGAACAGGCTCTCGGGGTCGGTGACCCGCCCGCCGGTGTTGGACACCCTCAGCACGGTGCGTCCGGCCGCCGTGCGCACCCGCACCTCGACCCACCCGCCGGGGACGTTGTAGTGGACGGCGTTGTCCACCAGGTTGCGCACGAGGTGCTCCAGGAGGACCGGGTCCCCCTCCGCCTCCGCGTCCGCGAGGTCGGTCCGCAGGTCGACTCCGGCCTCCCGCGCGTCCTGCGCGAGCAGCGCAGACGCGCCCTCCGCCACCCCTGCCAGGTCCACGGGCTCGGTGCGGGCGAGGCCGCGGTCGGAGCGGGCGAGGAGGAGCAGGCCCGCGATGAGGCGTTCGCTCCGGTCCACCGAGTCCAGCACACGGGTGAACGCGGGCTTCAGGTCCTCGGGGACCCGTCCCTGCGCAAGCGGCACCTCCACCGCGGCCTTCTGGACCGCCAGCGGGGTGCGCAGCTCGTGTGAGGCGTTGGCGACGAACCGCCGCTGCGCCTCGAAGGCCCGTTCCAGGCGGGAGAGCATGTCGTCGAAGGTGTCGCCGAGTTCCCGGAACTCGTCGTCGGGCCCGGTCAGCGCCAGCCTGCTGTGCAGGTCGCGCTCGGACAGGTGGCGGGCCGTCTCGGTGACCGTGTGCAGCCTGCGCATCGGCCTGCCGGCGATCAGCCATCCGGCCAGGGCCGCCAGGGCGACGACCGCCACGAGCACGGCGACCGACGTGGTCAGCAGGTCGGAGAGCACGCCCTCCCGGTAGTCGCCCAACGGGGTCGTCGGCCCGGACGCCCCCTCCACTCGCTCGAACGGCTCCGTCGGCCCCCCGGACGTGGTGGGAGTGGCGGGCTCGACGGAGACGACGGGCTCCCCGCTGTCCCCCGAGGCGACGATGGTGGCGGCCAGGTCGACCCCCCGGGCGGCCAGGCTGGTGGAGACCATCGCGTAGTTGGCCCCGAGCAGCACCGCCCCGCCCGCGGCGAAGACCGCGGTGTAGACCAGGGTCAGCCTGGTGCGCAGGGTGAGCCCGGTCCTGGCCTCCTTGTCGCTCCTCCTCACGAACCCCATGTCAGACCCGGTACCCGTGGCCGGGGACGGTCCGGATCACCGGTGGCTCCCCGAGCTTGCGGCGCAGGCCGTGCACCACCACCTTGAGCACGCCGCTGAACGGGTCCAGGTGGGCGTCCCACACCTTCTCGATGAGGTGGGTCGTGCTCACCGGGGCACCGTCCGCGCGCAGCAGCTCCTCCAGCACGCCCAGCTCCTTGGGGGAGAGGGAGAGCTCGCGGCCGTCGCGGAAGGCGGTGCGGCGGTTGGTGTCGACCACCAGTCCGGCCCGGGACAGCCGGGGGCGCGCGCCCGGACGGGACCTGCGCCCCAGTGCCCGCACCCGCGCCAGCAGTTCCGCGTAGGCGAAGGGCTTGGCCAGGTAGTCGTCGGCGCCCAGGTCCAGCCCCTCGACCCGGTCCTCCAGGCCCCCGGCGGCGGTGAGCATCAGCACGCGGGCCTCGACCCCGGGGTCCTCGACCAGCCGCAGGCACACCTGGTCGCCGTGCAGGACCGGCAGGTCGCGGTCCAGGACGACCACGTCGTAGCCGTGCACACAGGCCATCTCCAGCCCCGTGTCGCCGTCGTGGCACACGTCCACGGCCATGCCCTCCCCGCGCAGCCCCTCGGCGACGGTCTCGGCCAGCGCCGGTTCGTCCTCCACCACCAGGACCCTCATGCGTCGTCCCCCCTCGGTCACGGCCCGCCCCACCGTCGGCGACGCCCGGACCAGCACTACCGCCCCGGCGGTTAGGCGGCGGTTAACCCGGTGAGGGCCCCGCGGACCTGACCGGCGGGGGCCCCGCGGACCTGACCGGCGGGGGCGCCGCGGGCCTAACCGGCGGGGGCGCCGCGGGCCTAACCGGCGGCTAACCGGGGCTCCGCTGACATGTGCCGTGACGACACGGAGGAGCGGTGCCGGACGGCGCCCCCCACGAACAGGAGTGATCGACATGCGCGTGACAGCGGGCCCCCTCGTCGGGGCGGTACTGGCCGGACTGCTGCTGACCGGCTGCGGAGCCCTCGGCGGAGAGGAGTCCGGCGGCGACACCGGTTCCGAGGCCGGGGGGAGCGAGGAGACGAGCACGGAGGAGGCCAGGTTGGCCTTCGCCGACTGCATGCGCGACAAGGGCCACGAGATGCCCGACCCCGAGCCCGACGCCGACGGCGGCGTCTCCTTCGCCCTGCCCGAAGCCGACCAGGAGGGGTTCAAGGAGGCGATGGAGGCGTGCGAGGGCCACCTCCCGGTGGACGAGAACGCGCCCGACGAGGAGGAGGTGTTCGAGCAGGACCTCAGGTTGGCCGAGTGCCTGCGGGAGAACGGCGTCGACGTTCCCGACCCCAGGCCCGGTGAGGGTCTGACGCTGCCCCTGGACCCGGACGACGACGAGCACACGAGGGCGTTGACCACCTGTTCCGAGGAGGTCTACGGCGAGGCCGGAGGCCCCAGCGGCTCCACCGGAGCCGGGGAAGGGAACTCGTGAGCGCCGACACCGAACTCCTCCCCGAGGAGGAGGGGGAGGAGGAGCGGCCGCGCCGCCGCTGGCTGGGGCCGCTGTGGCTGGGCGCGGCGCTGCTCACCCTCGTGGTCCTGTGCGGCGTGGCGGGGGTGACCGTGTGGGGGCTGCCGGAGGGTCCCGCGGACGAGGAGGCCCCCGGCCCGGGGCCGACGGCGAGAGTCGAGCGCACCACCCTGCTCCGTGAGGAGACCCTCGACGGCGCCCTGGGGTACGCGGGCGGGGGGACGTTCTTCGCCCGCTCCGACGGCGTGGTCACCTGGCTGCCGGAGGTGGGCTCCGAGCTGGCCGCGGGCGACCGCGCCTGGGAGATCGACGGCAGGCCCGCGATCCTGCTGCACGGGGACAGGCCCGCCTACCGGCCGCTGGAGGCGGGAAGCAGCGGCGAGGACGTGCGCCAGTTCGAGCGGGCGCTGGCCGAACTGGGCTACACGGGGTTCACCGTGGACGACGAGTACACGTGGCTGACCGCCGAGGCGGTCAGGCGCTGGCAGGACGACACCGAGGGCATGGAGGTCACCGGCACGGTGCACCCCTCCCAGATCTGGTACACGTCCGGCGCCGTGCGGGTGACCGGGCACGAGGTGGACGTCAGCGCGGGCGTCGCGCCCGCGGCGGCGCTGCTGACCACGAGTTCCACCCGCCGGGTCGTGCGCGTGGACCTGGCCGTCGACGACCGCGGCCTGCTCACCGAGGACGCCGAGGTCACCGTCCAGCTGCCCGGTGGGGAGAGCGTCACCGGCGTGGTGGAGAGCATCGGCACCGTCGCCAGCGTCGAGGGGGGCGAGGAGGGCACGGGCGAGGAGGGCGGCGACCCCACCGTGGAGGTGGTCATCGGCCTGGAGGACGACGCCGCGGGCTTCCTCGACCAGGCGCCGGTCACCGTGGTCGCCCGCGGGGAGTCGCGGGAGGACGTGCTGGCGGCGCCGGTGGGCGCGCTGATCGCGCTGCCCGAGGACCGCTACGGGCTGTCCGTGGTGGGCGACGACGGCACCGTGCGCGACGTGCCGGTGGAGACGGGCTGGTTCTCGGACGGTCTGGTGGAGGTCACCGGCGAGGGGATCGACGAGGGCGCCGAGGTGGTGGTCCCGGGATGACCGCCGCGGAGTTCACCGGGGTGAGCCGCCACTACCCCGGCGGTGTACGGGCCCTGGACGGGGTGGACCTGGTCGTGGAGCGCGGGGAGATGCTGGCGATCGTGGGCCCGTCGGGCTCGGGCAAATCCACCCTGCTCAACCTGCTCGGCACCCTGGACGCGCCGACCTCGGGCACGGTGCGGGTGTTCGGGCACGACGTCGGCGCCCTGCGCGACGACGAGCTGTCCGCGCTGCGGGCGCGCTCGGTCGGGTTCGTCTTCCAACAGTTCCACCTGGCGCCCAACGTGCGGGCCGTGGACAACGTGGCCGACGGACTGCTGTACTCCGGCGCACCCAGGCGCGAGCGCAGACGGCGCGCGCTGCGCGCGCTGGAGCGCGTGGGGCTGACCGACCGCGCCGACCACCGGCCGCACGAGCTGTCCGGCGGGCAGAAGCAGCGCGTGGCGATCGCCCGTGCCGTGGCCTCCTCGCCCGAGATGCTGCTGGCCGACGAGCCGACCGGGGCCCTGGACTCGGTCTCGGGCGCGGCCGTGATGGAACTGCTCGCCGAACTGCACCGGGACGGGGTGACCGTGGTCGTGATCACGCACGACAGGGAGCTGGCCGCGGGTCTGCCGAGGCGGGTGGAGGTGCACGACGGCCGGATCGTCACCGACTCCGGCCCCCCGGCCACGGCGGACGCGGGTGTCGGCAGCGCGGCCGGACCGGACGGCGCCGCGCGGCCCCGTGAATCGGTGCGCGCGGCCCCCGTCGCGGGCTCCGGCGGGCCCCGGGCCGAGGAGGCGCGGTGAGGGGCCCGCGCGGAGGAGGCGCGGGGAAGGGGCCGGGCCGGGAAGGCGCGGGGAAGGAGCCGCGCGGAGGAGGCGTGGTGGAAGGACCGCGTGGAGGAGTTTCGAGGAGGGGCCCGCGCGGAGGAGACGCGGGGAAGGAGCGGCGTGGAGGGGGCCCGGTGAAGGGCCGGTGGGCACGGCGGCGCGGACGCGGGTCGGGCCCCCGTCCGGCCAGGCTGTCCGCCGCCGACCGGCTGCGGACCGGGGCGAGCGGCCTGCGGGCCCGCCCCACGCGGGTGGTGCTGTCCGCGCTGGGCATCGCCATCGGGATCGCGGCCATGGTCGCGGTGGTGGGCGTCTCGGAGTCGGGCAGGGCCGAGCTGGACGCCCGGATCGGGCGCCTGGGCACCAACATGCTGACCGTCGCCCCCGGCAACGACCTGTTCGGCGGCACCACCACGCTCCCGCCCGAGGCCAAGGGCCGGATCGACCGGATGCCGGAGGTGGAGCACTCCGCCCAGGTGGAGATGGTGGAGGGGGCGAGCGTCTACCGGAGCGACCTCATCCCCGAGGGCGAGTCCGGGGGGATCGCCGCGTACGGCGTTGACCTGGGACTCCTGGACACCCTGCGCGCCCGGGTGGACGAGGGCGTGTGGCTGAACCCGGCCACCACCGACCACCCGTCCGTGGTGCTGGGGCGGGACGCGGCCGCGAGGTTGGGCGTCACCCGGGTCACCCCGGACACCCTCGTGCTCGTCGGGGACGAGTACTTCGCCGTCGTCGGCATTCTGGACGAGGTGGAGCTGGCCCCAGAACTGGACAACGCGGTGCTGGTCGGCCAGGAGGTGGCCGAGGAGCTGCTCGGCGCCCGGGGGGAGGCCTCCACGGTCTACGTGCGCCTGGACCCCGACCAGGTCGCGGAAGCGCGCTCGCTGGTCGGGCGCAACGCCAACCCGGAGAGCCCCAACGAGGTGAAGGTGTCGCGCCCCTCGGACGCCCTGGAGGCGCAGCAGGCCGCCGACCAGACCCTCAACGGGCTGCTGCTGGGGCTGGGCGGGATATCCCTGCTGGTGGGCGGGGTGGGCGTGGCCAACACCATGGTCATCTCCGTCCTGGAACGCCGTGGGGAGATCGGGCTGCGCCGCGCCCTGGGCGCCACGCGCCGCGACATCCGGGCGCAGTTCCTGGTCGAGGCGGTCGTGCTCTCCGCGCTGGGCGGCGCGGCCGGGAGCGTGCTCGGCGTCCTGGCGACGCTGGTCTACGCGATCCTGCGGGACTGGCCGTTCGCCGTGCCCTGGTGGGCGGGGGCGGGGGCCCTGGCGGCGACGGTCGTCATCGGCGCGGTGGCGGGCCTGGTGCCCGCGCTGCGCGCGGCGGCGCAGCACCCGACCGAGGCGCTCGGCTCCGCCTGACCCCGTGGTGCCGCGCCCGACCGGGACGGGGGTCGGGCGCGGCCATTGCGTTGGCGGTTCGGACGTGCCCGAGGACGGATTTTCGTTGTCTCGGAGGTGACGAAACCCGCTGTGTCGCTGATCCCCGTTTCGTTGCGTTGTTTCGTCACCCGAAAACGCGTTCGGTCACGCGCTGTCGGGGTGGTCGCCCGGCGGCCCGGAGGACCGACCGGGGCGGTGCCCGCCGGGGACCCGCCCGGTGGCCGCGCTAGTCGGGCGGAGGGCTGTGAGTCCGTCGGCCACGCGGCGACCTCGTGGCCGCCGACCACGGCGTTGGGCGCGTGCCGTCACCGGCCGGACAGTCCGGAGAGCGGACACCGCGACCGCGCGTGCGCGGCCCGAGCACCCTCAGAAAGCGCGATCACACGTGCGCGGCGCGATCGGTCCGGGTGTCTACGGAAAGCGCGACCACACACGCGCCACAGCCGGTCCGGGTGTCTACGGAAACAGCGGCCACATGTGCGCGGCGCGCTCGGCGCGGGCAACCTCAGAAAGCGCGACCGCGCGTGCGCGCGCTGTTATGGGAACGCTCCCAAAAGGGGGATGGGCGTCCCCGGCAAAGTGCGGAATACTGTCCGCCATGGCCGGTACGGTCCCGCTCCGACTGCCGCGCGCCACGGTGTTCGCCGCGGTGTGCACGGGCGTGTCCTCCACCGGGCACGTCCTGGCCTCCGGACACGCGGTCTCACCGCTCGGCCTCGCGGCGGGGTTCGTCCTCGTCCTCGCCGTCGCCCACGGGCTCTTCCGCTCCGAACAGCGCCTCGGACCCCTCGTCGCGACGACGCTGTGGGGCCAGGCCGCCCTGCACCTGCTGTTCGCGGTCGCGTCGCCGGGCGGCTCCGCGTCGCACGGCGCCGCCTCCCACGCGGCCGAGTCCGGGGCACTGACCGGATCCGGGGTCGGGCCGGGCATGCTCCTCGCCCACGCCGCCGCCGGGGTGGTGTGCGCGTGGTGGCTGCGCCAGGGAGAGCGGGCGGCCTTCGCCCTCGTCGACCTCGTGCGCTCCCTGTTCCACCGCCTGCTGGTCCTCGCCTCGGCCCCCATCGCTCCCGCGCGCCGCGGGCCCGCACGGCTCCGCAGACGCACGCCGTTCCGGCACCGCGTCACCCTCCTGCTCCTGCGGCACGTCCGGATCCTGCGCGGCCCGCCCGCGGCCTTCCTGTTCTGAGCCGACCGCCGGCGCCGTCAGCGCCCGGCCTCCACCGACACGTCGGTGCCCCACGCATGCCCGCACCCCCCGGGCCGCCCCGAACCAGACCCAGGAAGGTCGCCCCCATGACGTCCCATGCCCCCGACCGGCTCGGCTCCCCCGAGACGCCTCCCCCTCCGAACCGCCGCTCCCCCGTCTGGGCGGCCCTGCGCCAACTCCTCCTACGCCTGCACTTCTACGCCGGGATCCTCGTCGCGCCGTTCATCGCCGTGGCCGCCCTCACCGGACTGCTGTACGCGTACGCGCCGCAGCTGGAGCAGGTGGTCTACGCCGACCAGCTCCGCGTCACCCCCGGCGACAGCGCGCTGCCCCTCCAGGAACAGGTGGACACCGCGGTCGCGGCCCATCCCGAGGGGACCCTGAGCGCCGTGCGCCCGGGCACGGCCCCCGACGAGAGCACCCGCGTCCTGCTGGACGTGGAGGGCCTCCCCGAGAGCTACCGGCTCGCCGTCTTCGTCGACCCCTACAGCGGCGAACTCCTCGGCGACACGACCAGCTACGGCAACAGCGGCGCGCTGCCAGTGCGGTCGTGGCTGTCCGAACTCCACCGCCACCTGCACCTGGGTGAGTTCGGCCGCCTCTACAGCGAACTCGCCGCGAGCTGGCTGTGGGCGGTCGCGCTGGGCGGGGTCGTGCTGTGGACCGCGCGCCGGCGCAAGGCCCGCCGCCTGCGCCGCACCCTGCTGCCCGAGCCCTCCGCGAAGGGACGGAACCGGACCATGTCCTGGCACGGGTCTGTCGGGATCTGGGCCGTGGTCGGCCTGCTCGTGCTGTCCGCCACCGGGTTGACCTGGTCCCGGTTCGCCGGGGCCAACGTGACCGACATGCGGGTGGCCCTCGGCTGGACCACTCCGGCGCTGTCGGCGCCCGCCCCGTCGGAGCACGAGGGCCACGGGGACCACGGCGGACACGGCGACCACGCGGACCACGGCTCGGCCGGGCAGGGCGTGGACCTGGACACGGTCCTGGAGTCGGTGCACGCCGCGGGCATCGACGGCCCGATGGAGATCTCGGTGCCCGCGGAGGAGGGCGCGCCCTTCACCGTCCAGGGAACCGGGCGGAGCTGGCCCGTGCACCAGGACGCGGCGGCCGTCGACGCGATGAGCGGCGAGGTGGTCGAGGAGCTGCGGTTCGAGGACCACCCCCTCATGGCCAAGATGTCCACGTGGGGGATCGCCTTCCACATGGGCCTGCTGTTCGGCCTGCCGAACCAGCTCCTGCTGACGGCGGTCGCCCTGTCCGCGCTCTTCCTCGTGTTCTGGGGCTACCGGATGTGGTGGCTGCGCCGCCCGACCCGGGACACCGCGTTCTCCGTGGGACGGCCGCTCGCCCCGCGCGGGGCCTGGCGGGGGCTGCCGTGGTGGTGCCTGGCCCTGGTCGCCGCGGCGGCGGTGGGCGTCGGCCTGTTCCTGCCGGTGTTCGGGGTCTCCCTGCTGGCCTTCCTCGTGGTGGACGCGGTCCTGGGCCTGCGGCGCGGGCGCACGCGCCCGGAGGCCGTCCCGAACCCGTGACCGCACCGCCGGGGCCGGACGCTGACCCGACCGCGTCCGGCCCCGGCGGGGGTGGATGAAGAATTCCTCATGTTCGTTTCATCTCGTATTCCCCCGCGCCCGGAATGCTCGGCGAGTATGAGATCACCACTGTTGTTGCTGTTAGCGGGCACCGTCGCGGCCTTCCTCGTCGCGGGGGCGGTCCTGGTGTGGGCGATGCCCGAGCGCACCCCGGACACCGCCGCCCCGGGTGAGGTGGTGGTCGGGGAGTCCCCCGGCGCCAGCCCCGCCCCTCCCTCCGACGAGGACGTCGTCCCTCCCCCGCCGCCGATCACCGACCACGACGGCGACGGGACCCCCGACGAGGAGGACCCCGACCACACCGGGGCATCGGCCGAACCCTCGCCGACTCCCTCCGGGACACCGAGTCGGACCCCCGACCTCACCTGCGGTGACGGCGGCGGCGATGATGATGACGACTGCGACGATGACAGCGACGACGAGGGCGGCGACGATGACGACTGAGGGTCGTTTCGACGGTGACGCCCCCACCGAGGACCTCAGCGGCGTGGTCGGCGGGAATTCCTGGGGCGCGCCCGCGCACGCCGACATGGACTCCACCATGGTCATGGTGGGACCCCAGCCGGAGGTACCGCAGAAGCGGCGCATCCCCGCCAGACTCCTCATCATGGCCTGGGTCGTCCTGCTGATGGCCGCCGTCCTCGTCCTGGTCAACATCCTCACCTGGAGCGCGCTCACCGCGCGCAACGACGAGCGCGTCGACCGCGCGCTGTCCCAGGAGATCGGCGAGTTCCAGGAGTTCGCCGCCGTGGGCGTGGACCCCAGCACGGGCGAGCCCTTCACCGACGTCTCCACCCTCATCCGGCTCCACCTGGCCCGCCAGTACCCCGACCGGGCCGAGATCCTGTTCGGCTGGGTGGAGGAGTCGGCCTCCGGCGGAGGCGCGGGCGGCGCCCCGGAGGCCGCGGCCGAGCCCAGACGCATCCGCCAGGGCCAGGAGCCGCGCTTCGACGTGTCCGCGGACCCCGCGATGGTCGCGGAGGTCCTGGAGGCGTCCAGCGCCCGGGGGACCCTGGACACCCCCGCCGGTCCGATGCGGTGGGAGAAGATCCGCGCCCTGCCCCCGGGCGGCGGCGACGCCGCGGGCGCGGGGTGGTTCGTCATCGGCTACTTCACCGAGGCCGACGACGACACGGTCACCTCCACCACGCAGACGATCGCGCTGGTCAGCCTGGCCGGGCTGATCGCCGCGAGCACCGCGGCCTGGTGGGTGGCGGGCCGCTTCCTCGCGCCCGTGCGCCTGGTCCGGCAGACCGCCGCGCACATCACCGAGGAGGACCTGACCCGGCGCATCGACGTGTCCGGGCGGGACGACATCGCCGCGCTCGCCGAGCAGTTCAACAGCATGCTGGACCGGTTGGAGGGCGCCTTCACCGCCCAGCGGCAGTTCGTGGACGACGCCGGGCACGAGCTGCGCACGCCCATCACCATCGTGCGCGGCCACCTGGAGCTGATGGGCGACGACCCCGAGGAGCGGCGCGAGGTCCTGCGCCTGGTCACCGACGAGCTGGACCGGATGAGCCGGATCGTGGAGGACCTGCTGCTGCTCGCCAAGGCCCAGCAGCCCGACTTCCTGCGCGAGGAGGAGGTGTCCCTGGCCGAGCTGACCAGTGACATCGACGCCAAGGTGCGCAGGCTCGGCGACCGCGACTGGCGCCTGGAGTCGCTGGCCGAGGGGGTCGCCCGGCTCGACCCGCAGCGCGTCACCCAGGCCGTGGTGCAGCTTGCCGCCAACGCGGTGCGGCACACCGCGCCGGGGTCCACGCTGCGCGTGGGCTCGGGGTTCAGCGGCGACGACGTGCTGTTCTGGGTCGCCGACCAGGGGCCCGGCATCCCGGCCGAGGAGCACGGCCGGATCTTCGAACGCTTCTCGCGGGGCAGCGGGGCGGCCAGGGGGGACCGGGGCGCCGGTCTGGGCCTGGCCATCGTCCGCGCCATCGCCGAGGCCCACCACGGGCGGGTGGACCTGCGCTCCGCGCCGGGCGCCGGTTCGACGTTCACCCTCGTCATCCCCACCGGAAAGAGGTACGTGTGAGTCGCATCCTCATCGTCGAGGACGAGGAGCGGATCGCCTCGTTCGTCCGCAAGGGTCTGGACGCCAGCGGGTTCACCACCACCGTGGTGGGCACGGGGGCGGAGGCCGTGGACTACGCGGTGACCGGCGGCTTCGACCTGATGCTGCTGGACCTGGGCCTGCCGGACACCGACGGGTTCGACGTGCTGCGGCGCGTGCGCTCGCTGGGCGTGGACATCCCCGTGGTCATCCTGACCGCGCGCGACGGCGTGCGGGACACGGTGACCGGCCTGGAGATCGGAGCCGACGACTACGTCACCAAACCGTTCCGGTTCGAGGAACTGCTGGCGCGGGTGCGGCTGCGGATGCGCAACGAGCGCCCCACCGAGCTGACGGTGCTGCGGGCGGGCGGCCTGGCCCTGGACCTGCGCACGCGGCGGGTGGCGGTGGAGGAGACGTCCGTGGACCTGACCGCGCGCGAGTTCTCCCTGTTGGAGCTGCTGATGCGGCATCCGGGCCAGGTGCTCACCCGGCAGCAGATGCTGTCGCACGTGTGGGGCTACGACTACGATCCCGGGTCGAACGTGGTGGACGTGTTCGTGCGGGCACTGCGCCGCAAGGTGGGCGCGGAGCGGATCGTGACCGTGCGCGGGATGGGGTACCGGCTGACCGGGTGAGGCGGGTGTCCCGAGTGGTTCACGTGACTCGGACGGCCTGCGTGGCCCGGATAGCCCTGGATGGCCCGGGCGGCCCCGGATAACCCAGGTGACCTGGATGACCTGGACGGCCCGGATGGCCCTGCGCGACCCGGGTGGCCCTGGATGACCGGGGCGCTCCGGGACGGGAGGGCTCCGGTGTGCCTCGGGTGGCGTTCCGGTGACGAGGGGGCGGGGGTGTCGGTGACGCCTCCGCCCCCTCGTCCGTGTCGCGGATGACCGGCGCGTGACGAACATGAGGGTTCCCTCATCCACTCCTCATGGGAACCTCACCGCCCGTTCAGAGGATGAACACATGTTCTGGTTCGCACTGGCGGTCAACACGACCGCGATCATCGCCCTGTCGTACGCCATCTACTTCCGCCGCCACGGGCGGCGCGACCTGCTGCTGGCCTACGTGGCCCTCAACACCGGCATCTTCGCCGTGGTGTCCATGCTGACCAACCAGGAGGTCGGCCTGGCGGTCGGCTTCGGCCTGTTCGGCGTGCTGTCGATCCTGCGCCTGCGGTCGGACCTCATCAGCCAGGGCGAGATCGGCTACTACTTCACGGCGATCGCCCTGGGCCTGGTCAACGCGGTGGCCGCCCCGATGCCCTGGGTGATGCTGGGCCTCAACGCCCTGCTGCTCACCGGCCTGTACGCGGCCGACCACCCGCGCCTGCTCTCGCGGCACGAGCGCCGCATCCTGACCCTGGACGTGGTGCACGAGGACCCCGTGGCGCTGCGCCAGGACCTGGAGGCGCGGCTGCGCGGCCGGGTCAAGAAGGTCGAGGTCACCGAGGTCGACTACGTGCGCGACCTGATGATCGTGGACGTGCGGTTCCAGGCGCCCCGGATCGCGTCGGCCCCGGGCCCCGGGCGCGGGTTCGGGCAGGGCTTCGCCTCGGTGACGGGACGGACGGGACGCCGATGAGCACGGCCGTCCTCGCCCCTGCGCAAACCCCCGTCCCCGTGGAGACTCCCATGACCCTGGAAGCCCTCAGACCCGTGGAAGCGCCTGCTCACGTGGACGTGCCCTCGCCGGTCCTGGCAGCGCTGCGCCCGATGTCGCTCGCCGAGATCAACGAGCGCGCCGCCCTGGTGACCCGGACCTGCCGCAAGTACCTGGTGCCCGCCGAGCTGCTGGAACCGCTGTTCGCGGGCGCCGGGGACCGGTTCGGGGTGCTGACCATCGACGGGCAGCGGGACTTCCGGTACTCGTCCACCTACCTGGACACCCCCGACCTGCGGTCCTTCCACGACCACCGCCAGGGGCGGCGGGTGCGCTTCAAGGCCCGGACGCGCACGTACGTGGACACGGGGACGCGCATGTTCGAGATCAAGCTCAAGGGCGCGCGCGGGATCACCGACAAGACGCGGATCGCCTACACGGGGCCGCCGGACCGGATGACCCCCGAGGCGCGGCGGTTCCTGGACGACACCCTGTGCTCGTACGGCATCGAGGCGCCGGACGCGCTGGCGGCCAGCGCGGTGACCGACTACCGGCGCACGACGGTGGTGGCCTTCTCGGGCGAGGAGCGGGTGACGGTGGACACCGGCCTGGTCGGCTACCGGGCGGGCTGGTCGGTGCGGATGCGCCCGGAGGCGGTGCTGCTGGAGATCAAGACGCGCGGCGGGCTCACCGCGACCGAGCGCAGGCTGCACGAGTACGGGGTCCGGGAGGCGCGGTTCACCAAGTACGGGGCGACGGTGGCCGCGCTGGAGCCCCGGCTGCGGGGCAACCGGTGGCACCGGGCGATGGGCGCGTGCCTGGACCACCCGGTGCCGTGCACCCTGGAGCGGGCGCAGGTGGGGTCCGCGCTCGTTCCCTGACGGGACCGGCGACCGGGACTCCGAAGTCCGCCCGCACGGTAAATGGCGCCGGCCCCGTCTCGGGAATGGGCGGGGGCGCCGGACCCTTTTCCGCGACAATCCGTTGACCGGGTTCCGTGCTTTTCCCGGACGCCGCACCGCCGCACCCCCCGGCGGTCGTCGCGGCCCCCGGGAACGCGAGCCGACGCGGAGAACTCTCAGGTCACGGCCTCGTTCCGGCTCCGTGCCGCCTTCGCGAAACGGCACATCGAGGCGAGCGTACCCCCTTCGTTCTCACATTTGCCGCCACGGCCGAACATGTGTAACGTGCCCCTGCCAGACCAAAGGTGCCGAAAGACACAAATCGCCTTTGCGCATGTTGCTAATACCCCCTGCCGTGAATACCCCCTGCGATTCTTCTCCCCGGAGGCTCCGTGTTCCCTCGTGCCGCCCGCGTCAGCGGTGCCCGTGTCGACTCCCTCAGCGCCCTCGGGCTGCCCGGAGGCATGTCGCGGCGCCGCATGCTCACCCTGACCGGCACCGCCGCGGCCGCGGGCGCCCTGGGCGCGGCGCCCGCCTCCGCCGCCGAGCGCACCTGGCGGGTCACGGGTGAGGACGTGGCTCCTCTCGCGCACTTCGACGGCGTGATGAAGGACTACATGCAGGCGCGCGGGATCACCGCGGGCTCGCTCGCCGTGGCGCGGAACGGCAGGCTGTCCCTGGCCCGCGGGTACACGTGGGGCGACGACAGCGTCGCGACCACCGGCGTGACCGACGTCTTCCGGATCGCGAGCCTGAACAAGCCCATCGCCGGGACGGCGGCCATGCGGCTGGCCCAGGAGGGCGAACTCGACCTGGACGCGCCGCTGGCCGACCTGGTCGACCTCTCGCCCCTGGCGGGGGAGACGGCCGACCCGCGGTTGGGCGGGGTCACGGTGCGGCGGGCCCTGCAACACCTCGGCGGCTGGGACAGGAACCTGTCCTTCGACCCGCTGTGGAGCACCATCGCGATCTCCCGCGAGATGGGGGTCGACCTGCCGCTGGGCAAGCGCGAGGTCATCGCCTACACGAGCGGGATGGAACTCGACCACGCCCCCGGAACGCAGTACGCCTACAGCAACTACGGCTACCTGCTGGCCTCCGAGGCGGTCGCCGCGGTCGCGGGGAGGTCCTTCGAGGACCACGTGGTCTCCGACGTCCTCGGCGCGGTCGACATCGCGCGCATGCGCGCCGGGCGCTCCCTGTCCGCGGACCAGGAGGGCGAGGTCAGGTACAACTCGAAGCACACGGTGACCTCAGCCCTGGACTCGTCGGGCGCGCAGGTCCCCTACCCCTACGGCGGGTTCAACCTGGAGATCCAGCTCGGCAACGGGGGCTGGGTCGCCTCCGCCGCGGACCTCGCGCGGTTCTGCACCATCTACGACACCCCCGAGGCCGCCGGGGTGCTCACCCCGGACTCGATCTCCACGGTGTTCGAGCGGCCCGAGACGGGCGGCGGGGCCACGCACTACGGCCTGGGGTGGTCGGTGCGTCCCACCGGCAACGGCGAGAACACGTGGCACACCGGGAGCATGCCGGGCACCTACACGTTCATGGCGCGCAGCAACGGCTACACCCTCGTGGCGCTCTTCAACCAGCGCGACGAGGGCGACGCGCTGAACTGGGGCGAGATCGACCCGAAGCTGTGGGACGCGGTGAACGCCGTGGGCACCTGGCCCACCGAGGACCTCACGCCGATCTACTTCTGAGGCGGGGGAGGTCCCCGGGCCGGTTCGGGTGGGGGCCTCCGAACACCTCGCGCGCGAATACTTTCAATTCCGGCATGAGGGATTTTTTGGATGGGGTCAGCATTTACTGCTGGCCCCTTTTCCATGCCCGATGAACTGGCATGACATGAGGCGAAGGAACTTTTTCCGGCCGTTTCACGGGAAACGTGCTCCGCCCGAAAAGGCGTGCCCTAATCTGGCTGCGACCACACAACTGAACCCACACGATGACCCCGCAACGGTTGTTTGCCGTTCGGGGCCGCGGCCAGCAACATCCACCCTTTAGACACAAGGAACTTGCCAGCATGCGCCAGTTTAGCGCTGCCGTTCTCAGCCGTGCCCTCGGCCCGCTGATCGCCTTCCTCTCCACCCCCTGCGGACGCCACTCCACGGTGGCCGGTCGCCGCCGACGGCGCTCCACGCGCGTCCGCCGCTACGTCCCCGCCCCTCCCCCGGCCCCGCTTCCGCCTCCCCGCCTGGCTCCGCCCAGCGCGACCCTCCCGGCCGAGGACATCGCCCTGGTGCGCCCCTACTTCGCGACCCACGAGCGCTCGCGCGCCTCCGCTCCCCGCGTCCCAGCGCCTCGCGCCGCCATGTCCCGCGCCACCACGCTCAGCGTTCCAGCACCCCGCGTCCCCGAACTCGCCTCCGAGACGGAGGAGGTCCGGCGCGCGTTCGTCCTCGTCCTGGAACGCACCGCCGCCCTCCTCCAGCAGTGGCGCGACGACCCCGGCGGCGACCTGCTCGGCGAACCCGCGCCCCGCTTCGGAGTGGTCAGGGCCGCCAGGCTCCCCGCGCGGGACGGGCTCTCCGCACCGACGCGCACCCGGCTCGGCCAGCAGCGCCAGGCCACGCCCGCGTGACTTCTTCCTCCCCCGACAGCCCCGACAGCCCCGACAGCCCCGACAAGGAGACGTATGCCCAGCCGAGCCCACGAGATCCCACTGCGGATCAGGCCTACGCCCACGGGGACACCGACCCGCGCACCCTGAAAACAGTGGTGGAGGCGCTCGACTCCACTGCTCCGAAGAACCGCACGTTTTACTATGACTACGTACTGGCCGGTCTTCAGGAGGCCGCCCGGAAGGAGTTGGAGGGCTTGATGGCCTTGGACACCTACAAGTGGCAGAGCGACTTCGCCCGCAAGTACGTCCGTATGGGCCGCGAAGAAGGCCGGGAAGAGGGCCGCGAGGAGGGACGCGAGGAGGGGCGCGCGGCCGAGGCGGCGAACAGCGTCCTGCTCTTCCTCGACGCACGCGGACTGACCGTCTCCGACGAGGTCCGCCAGCGCGTCAGTTCTTGCACCGACCTGGAGACCCTGCGCGCGTGGGTCCTTCGCTCCACCAAGGTCGAGCGCGCGGAGGACCTCTTCGACTGACACGTCTGCGGCTGGCACGTCCGCGGCCAGCACGAAGGTTTCACGTGAAACCTCGTTGAGCTGGGAGAACGAGGCAGCCACCGTCCCGTATCCGATCGGGACGGTGGCCTGACGCGACGTCCCTCCCGCTACCGGAGGGGCGTCACGATCCTCTAGACGTTACCGGGTCCCACTCCGCCGTTGACGGCACCGGGCACCTCCTCGGCCCGCGCCCCTCAGGAAGAGGGGCTCAGGTCCACCCGGCGCAGGAGCTGGGCGTTGAGCGCCACGATGATCGTGGACAGGCTCATCAGCACCGCTCCCACGGCCGGGGCGAGCACGATTCCGACCGGCGCCAGCACCCCGGCGGCCAGCGGGACGGCGACGACGTTGTACCCGGCGGCCCACACGAGGTTCTGCACCATCCTGCGGTAACCGGCCCCCGACAGCTTGCGGACCGCCACCACGCCGCGCGGGTCGTCCGAGGCCAGCACGACCCCGGCCGACTCGATCGCCACGTCGGTGCCCGCGCCGATCGCGATGCCGACGTCCGCCCTGGCCAGGGCGGGCGCGTCGTTCACACCGTCGCCGACCATCGCCACCCGGTTCCCCCTCGACTGGAGGTCGCGGACCACGGCGTCCTTCTGGTCGGGCAGGACCTGGGCGAAGACCTCGTCCAGGCCGAGCCGCTCGGCCACGGCGTCGGCCACGTTGCGGGCGTCGCCGGTCACCATCGCGACGCGCACGCCCTGCTCCTGGAGCTGCCGGACGGCCGCGGCCGACTCGGGTCGGACCTCGTCGGCCAGCGCCAGGGCACCGGCCACCTCGCCGTCCACGACCACGTGCAGCACCGTCGCGCCGCGCTCGCGCCAGGACCCGGTGCGTCCGGCCAGGTCGCCCGGCTCGGTGAGGCCGAGCGACTCCAGCAGGGACGGGCCGCCCACGTGCACGTCGGCGTCCCCGACCGAGGCGCGGACACCGCGCCCGGTCAGCGACCGGAAGCCGGTGGCGGCGGGCACCGCGTCCGCCTCCCGCGCCGCTCGGACGATCGCCCTGGCGAGCGGGTGCTCGGAGTCGGCCTCGACCGCACCGGCCAGGGCCAGCACCCGCTCGGACGTGTGCCCGGAGGCGGCGGCCGTGTCGGTGACGGCGGGGGCGCCCTTGGTCAGGGTGCCGGTCTTGTCGAAGAGCACGGTGTCCACGAGGCGGGTGCGCTCCAGGGCCATGCGGTCCTTGACCAGGATGCCGTTGCGGGCGGAGACGGCCGTGGAGATCGCGATGACCAGCGGGATCGCCAGGCCGAGGGCGTGCGGGCAGGCGATGACCAGAACGGTCACGGTGCGTTCGACGGCCTCGGTGGCCTCGCCGAGCAGGGACCACACGGCGGCGGTGAGCACGGCGGCGACCAGGGCGAACCAGAACAGGAGGGCGGCGGCCCGGTCGGCGAGCGCCTGCGAGCGGGAGCGGGACTCCTGCGCCTCGCCGACGAGCCGCTGGATACCGGCCAGGGCGGTGTCCTCGCCGACGGCGTCGACGCGGACCCGGACGGCGGAGTCGGTGGCGACGGTCCCGGCGACGACGCGGTCGCCCTCGGAGCGGGTGACCGCGCGGGACTCGCCCGTGATCATCGACTCGTCCATGGCGGCGCCGCCCTCGACGACGGTGCCGTCGGCGGGGACGCGCCCGCCGGAGCGGACCAGAACCGTGTCGCCGGTGCGCAGGTCGGCGACGGCCACCTCCTCGGTCCCGCCGTCGGCGCCGACCCTCTCGGCGCGGTCGGGCAGGAGCGCGGCCAGGGCCTCCAGGGCGCCGGACGCCTGTCCGAGGGCGCGCATCTCCAGCCAGTGGCCGAGGAGCATGACCACGACCAGCAGGACCAGCTCCCACCAGAAGTCGAGTTCCATGCCCACCACGCCGAACGTGGCGAGCATGCTGGAGCCGAAGGCGACGGTGATCGCCATGGCGACCAGGGTCGTCATGCCGGGCCTGCGCTCGCGGAGCTCTCCGACGACGCCGGAGAGGAAGGGCCAGCCGCCGTAGAGGTAGACGACGGTGCCGAGGACCGGCGGCACCCAGGTCAGCGCGGAGGGGACCTGGTAGCCGAGCCAGCCGGAGACCATGTGGCTGGTGAGGACCACGGGGACGCTGAGCAGCAGGCTCCACCAGAAGCGGGTCCGGAACATCGCGGCGTGGTCCCCGTGGCCGCCGTGGCCTCCGTGACCGGCGTGCTCACCGTGCCCGGGGGCGTCCTCCTGGCCTTCGCGGCCGTGCGGTCCGTGTTCACCTGCGGTCATGTCGTTCTCCCCCTCACTCTCGCAACATACCCACTAGGGGTATCAACGGGACAGACGTTCGCTTCGTCGGCGTGTCACTACAAGCAATATACCCCCTAGGGGTATTCCCGCAAGAGGTGAAAACCCTTCCCCGGGCGTCCGGCGATCCTGGACCGGCGGCTCCCGCCACGGGTCCCCCGCCCGTTCTCAGCGGAGGGAGCGGGGGCGGACCGCACACGGCTCCGAGGCCGGGTGCCCAGCACAGCGCTACCCGGCCCAGTGCCGCCCAACACAGCACCGCCCGACACGGTGCACCCGGCACAGCGCCACCCCCGCGGCGCCTCCGCGCGGGTTCCCGCCAGGGGTACCGGGGTAGGCCGACGCCGAGTGGACCTGGAGGACACCATGGCCGGACGCGAGATCGACGAACGCGGGCTCCTGAGCGGCCCGAACACCACCGAACGCCCCCGTGCCACGAGCACGGCGGTCTACACGGCCCACTTCGACGCACCGCCCGACCGGGTGTTCGCGTTCTGCACGAGCAGGTCGGGACTGGAGGACTCCATGCCCGGCGGGGTACGCGTCCTGCGCTGGCCCGAGGCGGGCTTCGCCGAGGGCGAGACGATGGTGATGCGCTGGCGCCTGGCCGGGATGCTCCCCGTGCGCTGGGTCGGCGTCATCGACTCCTTCGAGGAGGGCGACCACTTCACCGACCTCCAGCTGCGCGGCATGTTCCGGTACTTCCGGCACACGCACACCACGGCACCCGAGGGGGCCGGGACCGCCTACACCGACCGGGTGGAGTTCGCCAGCCTCTTCGGTCCCATTGTGGACAGAACCGTACTAAGGTTTGTGATGGACCGGATGTTCCTGCAACGTCTGGCCCGCATGCGGGAACTGGTGGAGGCCGGGGCCTGACCGCGGGGAGCCCTCCCGGCTCCCCCACGTCGGCTCCACGGATCCGCCAGCGCCCCCACCAGCACGTACGCGGACGCGTCGACACGTCGGCGCACCCGGCCCCGTCCCGGACGGGCGTCGGGGCCGCGGACAGACGCGGCGCCCGCCGGACCGGGTCCGACGGGCGCGGTGCCACGGGTGGGAGAGCGGCTCAGTCCCTCGCGGGAAGCGCGCCGTCCCTCTCGCCGTACCAGGGCCACCACTGCGTGGTGCGCCCGGACGGGATCATCCGGTCCAGCCGGATGGTCACCCTCAGCGCGAAACCGCCCGCGATCATCCCCGCCATCAGATCCGTGAACCAGTGGAAGTGCAGGTAGATCGAGACGATGGACTGGAGCACGGCGATGGCGACGATGCAGTACGCCAGGCGCCGGATGATGTGCGGCCGGGCCGCCGCGAACCGGATGATCAGGAAGAGCACCAGGCCGTAGATGAGGATCGCGTTCGCCCCGTGCCCGGACGGGAAGGCCACGTTGCCCGGCCCCATGAAGAAGTCGGGGTCGAAGTCCTTGGCGTGCCCCCGGTTGATGGCCAGCTTCATCACCGACACCAGGGACATCATCCCCACGACGCCGACCGCGCCCAGCACGATCGGACGCCAGCTGCGATGCCAGTAGGCCAGCTGGAGCGCGGTGACGCCCAGGACCGGCAGCGCGACCGCACGGGAGGCGACGGTGTCCGGCCAGAGGATCATCGGTTCGCGGAGCGTGTCCCAGTAGGGCCGGGGAAGCTCGTTCAGGAGGTTGTCGACCGGGTGCAGCGGACCCGCGGCCAGCATCGTCATGACGATCAGCGCCACGGCGAGCATGATGGCGATGCGGTCCGACGCGATGCCCCACGCGATCTCGCTCACACTGGGCCATCGGACCGGGCGCACGACAGGCCGCCCAGGGTCGTACACGGTGGTACGCACCATGGGAATCGGCCCGCTGTAGGGCCCCGGGAGCGGTGTCGTCCGCTCTTGCCTGTCGTGTGGCTCGGTCAACTGCCTCGCCCGTGGATGTCGTCGTGTCCTCGAAGAGTGCGTCATGTGCTCAGTGCTGTCTCACACGTCGTGGGCTTGCCTGTGGCACTTGTGAAGCGTGGGGGACGGGCTAGCCGTGGTTGCTGGGACTGATCTGACGTCCTCAGCGCCGAATCGGGGTGGACATGACGGAGAGTTCGATACTTTCCGCCCACTCCGTTCGACGGCCGGTCCTTCAGGCTGGTTCACTACGTCGTGATCGGCCTCTGATCAGGATCGGCGTCCGAGGAACAAGGGGGTCGACAGTGGCGTCTACAGTGCGCCGGGCGCGCGGCCCGGGTCAGGTCGGCGCAGGTCAGGGCACCTCATCGAACTCCTCGTCGTTACGTGCGTCACGCTCCGTGCAGCTTTGTGTGAATATTGCCGACAGATGAGCCTACCCGGACAGTCCCCCCTGTCGGTGGTGTGGTGGCACACGTACGTTCGCCACCACCTCGGACTTTGCCCCACGCCCCGACACCCGTCGTCGACGGTTCACCGCCATGCGACCTGTTCGTGAGCCTTCTGTTAGCGGTTCGAGGCCTGCTGTCCGGTTGACCCGCGGGTGTGTGGCACTCTTCAAGGAGTTTGTACGACGCTGAGTGAGCCGGTCCGCGCACGGGCCGTGTGCTGGACGTGGAACGGAAGGGCCCTGGATGGTCGACCTGCCCCAGCTGCCGGATGATCCCTCGAAGCTGGCCCGCGAGCCGCTCAGGGAGCAGATCCGGCAGGTACTGGTCGAGGGCCTGCTGTCCGGACGCTGGCAGCCCGGCGAGCGGATCGTGGAACGCCGCGTCGCCACGGAGCTGAGGGTGAGCCAGGCGCCGGTGCGCGAGGCGCTGCGCGAGCTGGAGACCCTGCGCCTGATCGAGACCGTCCCCAACAAGGGCGCCCGGGTGCGGGCCTTCGGGGTCCAGGACATGGCGGAGATCTACCCCGTGCGCGCCGGGCTGGAGCTGGTCGCGGCGCAGCTGGCCGCGCCCCGGCTGGCAGCCGACCCCTCCCCGTTGGAGCGGGAGGTGGAGGCGCTCCAGCGCGCGACCGCCCAGGGCGACGTGTCCGAGCAGATCCGGCACAGCGTGGAGTTCCACCGCGAGGTGGTGCGCGCCGCCGACAACAGCGTGCTGCTGCACACCTGGGAGTCGCTGGGCGTGGAGGTGTGGACCGCCCTGTCGGTGCGCTGGCTGAACATGGAGCTGCACGCCAAGGCCGCCGACCACGCCCAGATCACGCGCGCCTTCATCGAGGGCGACCCCTCGGTGGGACAGATGCTCAGCGACCACGTGCTCAACTACGTGGAGGCGGCGCTGAAGTCCCACGAGAGCGCCCGCTGACCCCTGGTCCCCCGACCGCTCTCCGCTGCCGCTTCACGGGAGCGCGTTGACCTGCCCTGCTGCTCCGAAACCGGACCTTCTGTCATAGAGTTGTATTGATCGATCATCGATCAGACCGTAGAGTGTGCGCGACACACGTCACACACGAGCGGGCCCCTCCCGGGCAA
The DNA here is from genome assembly GCA_000340945.1 of Nocardiopsis synnemataformans DSM 44143. GTDB lineage: Bacteria > Actinomycetota > Actinomycetes > Streptosporangiales > Streptosporangiaceae > Nocardiopsis > Nocardiopsis synnemataformans. The sequence goes on from ANAW01000011.1 coordinate 66,850, forward strand.
GCGGAGTCGTTCATCCGGCCGGTGGACGAACCCGTGCGACCGGCACCGCCGCGCCGGACCACGGACGCATATGCGGGTGCAGACCGGGAAGCAATGCGGCAGGGGTTCTGCGGACAACTGCACACGAGACCCCACCAGCGCTTCGTGTCCGGGGGAGGACGAGCCACCCTCCTCCGGGACGCGCCCCGCAACAGCCACAGAGCGCCGCCACCGCATGAGCCGGGTGGCTGCGCACGCCACGGTCGCACCCGACAGCGCGGCCACGGCGGGCCTGGTACCCCGGTCCACAGACCCGGGCCCCAGGCCTTCTCGTACGTAGAAAGGCACACCATGGCTGACACGGCCAAGCCGAAGGGCCGCACCGCCAGGTCCTCAGGGACCCGGCGGCGTACCACCCGCAAGGACACCTCCCCCGGCATCGCCGACGAGAAGCCCGACACCCTTCTCGACTACTACCGCCAGATGCTGTTCGTCCGGCGGTTCGAGGAGCGCACGGCCCAGGCCTACACCCAGGCCAGGATCGGCGGCTACTGTCACCTCAACCTCGGCGAGGAGGCCACGGTCGTCGGCCTGATGACCGCCCTCCAGGAGCGCGACTACCTGTTCACGAACTACCGTGACCACGGGTACGCGATCGGCAAGGGCATGGACCCCAAGCGGGTCATGGCCGAGCTCTACGGGCGCGCCGACGGCGTGTCCAAGGGCTGGGGCGGCTCGATGCACATGTACGACACCGAGACCCGCATGCTCGGCGGCTACGGCATCGTCGGCGGGCAGCTGCCGCNGGCCGTCTCCTACCGGGGCGGCGACGAGGTCGTCATGTGCCAGATGGGCGACGGCACCACCAACATCGGCGCCTGGCACGAGACCCTCAACATCGCCAAGCTGTGGAACCTGCCGATCGTCTTCGTGGTGATCAACAACTTCACCGGCATGGGCACCACGGTCGAGATGTCCTCCGCCGAGCCCGACCTGTACAAGCGCGGCGCCGCCTTCCGCATCGAGGGCGAGCGCGTGGACGGCCGCGACGTGCTCGCGGTCCGCGACACCGCGTCCAGGCTCATCGAGCGCGCCCGCGAGGAGCAGACCCCGTTCCTGCTGGAGGCGTGGAGCTACCGGATGAAGGGCCACTCCGTGGTCGACCCGGCCAAGTACCGCACCGACGAGCAGAAGGACGAGGCGCGGTCGGAGGAGAACGACCCGATCGCCCTGTTCGGCGCCAGGCTCGCCGAGGAGGGCATCCTCACCGACGAGCTGCGCGAGGAGATCGCCGCCTCCGTCAAGGCCGAGGTCACCGAGGCCGCGGAGTTCGCCGAGAACAGCCCGCACCCGGAGGTCTCCACGCTCTTCGACTACACCTACGCCACCCCGGTGCCCAACGAGTCCACCCGCATGCCCGCCGACCCGGTGTTCGCGGAGTAGGGAAGGAACCCACATGTCTGTGATCACTTACCGCCAGGCTCTGCGGGACACCCTTCGCGCCGAGATGGTCCGCGACGAGAACGTCCTCGTCATGGGCGAGGAGATCGGCGTCTTCGAGGGCTCCTACAAGATCACCGAGGGCCTGCTCAAGGAGTTCGGCCCCCGCAGGGTCAAGGACACCCCGATCGCCGAGGAGGGCTTCGTCGGCGCGGCCGTCGGCGCGGCCATGCTGGGCCTGCGCCCGGTCGTCGAGCTGATGACGATCAACTTCTCGCTGATCGCCATCGACCAGATCATCAACCACGCCGCCAAGATCTACGGCATGTTCGGCGGTCAGACGAGCGTGCCCATGGTCATCCGCACGCCCGGCGGCGGCGGCCAGCAGCTCGGCGCCACGCACTCGCAGAACATCGAGCTGTTCTACTCGTTCATCCCCGGCCTGAAGGTGCTCGCTCCCAGCACCCCGGCCGAGGCCTCGCAGATGCTGCGCGCGGCCATCCGCGACGACGACCCGGTCCTGTTCCTGGAGAACCTGGGCCTGTACAACTCCAAGGGCGAGGTCCCCGACGACTACGCCGAGGCGGAGAACGACAACGTCGCCACGATCGGCCGCGCCAAGGTCACCCGCGAGGGCAGCGACATCACCCTCATCGGTTACTCCCGGATGGCCATGGTCGCGACCCAGGTCGCCGAGAAGCTGGCCGAGGAGGACATCGACGTCGAGGTCGTCGACCTGCGCAGCCTGCGCCCGCTGGACCGCCAGACCTTCGTGGACTCGGTCAAGAAGACCGGCGCCGCGGTGATCTGCGAGGACGACTGGCTGACCTACGGGATCGGCGCGGAGATCGCCGCCTCGATCCAGGAGGGCGCCTTCGACTACCTCGACGCCCCGGTCCGCCGGGTGGCGATGGCCGAGGTGCCCATGCCCTACGCCAAGCCGCTGGAGACGGCGGCCCTGCCGTCGGTCGAGTCGATCAGCACCGCCATCAAGGAGACCCTGAGCGCCGTCGGCAAACGGGTCGGGTAGAGGGAGTTTCAAGCATGAGCGAGATCCAGATGCCGCGCCTCTCCGACACCATGGAGGAAGGCGTCATCAGCACGTGGGTCAAGAACGTGGGCGACAAGGTCGCCTCCGGTGACGTCCTGGTCGAGATCGAGACCGACAAGGCCGTCATGGAGTACGAGGCCTACGAGGACGGCTACCTGGTCAAGCAGTCCGTCTCCGAGGGCGAGACGGTGCCGATCGGCGCGGTCATCGGCGTGATCGCCGACTCCCCGGACGCGGTGCCCGAGGACTCCGGCGACGGCGGCTCGGAGCCCGAGGCCGAGCCCGCCGAGGAGGAGCAGGGCGAGAAGGCGGAGGAGATCCAGGAGGCCGCCGAGGGCACGGAGGAGGAGGCGGAGGAGTCCGGGGGATCCGCCCCGGCCTCCGGCGACGAGGCCGCGCGCCCGCGCACCTCCCCGCTGGCCCGGCGTCTGGCCAAGGAGTACGGCCTGGACATCAACAGGATCCAGGGGTCGGGCCCCAAGGGCCGGATCGTGCGCGCCGACATCGAGGCCGCCCGGGAGAAGGGTTCCTCCGCCGAGGAGACCCCGCACGCCGTGGAGGCCAAGGAGGAGGCCAAGCCCTCCGCCGAGCGGGCCGCGTCCGCCCCGGCCTTCGACGACGGCCGCGCCTCCGAGGAGCTCAAGGTCAGCAACGTGCGCAAGGTGATCGCGCGCCGCCTGACCGAGAGCAAGCAGACGGTGCCGCACTTCTACCTGCGCCGCACGATCGACGCCGAGGCGCTCAAGGCCTTCCGCGCGCAGATCAACGAGCAGCTGTCCAGCACCGGCGTGAAGGTCAGCTTCAACGACCTGATCGTCAAGGCCAGCGCGACGGCGCTGAAGCTGCACCCGGCGGTGAACACCTCGTGGGTGGACGACAAGCTGCTCCAGCACCACCGGGTCAACGTGGGCGTGGCCGTGGCCGTGGACGCCGGGCTCGTGGTGCCGGTGCTGCACGACACGGACAAGGCGACGCTGTCGGAGATCTCCACGCGCACGCGCGAGCTGGCGGGCAAGGCCCGTGACGGCAAGCTCAAGCCGCAGGAGATGAGCGGCGGCACGTTCAGCGTGTCCAACCTGGGCATGTTCGGCGTGGACAGCTTCTCCGCGGTGATCAACCCGCCGGAGGCGGCCATCCTCGCGGTCGGCGCGATGCGCCAGGAGCCGGTGGTCGTGGACGGCGAGGTCGTCGTGCGCAACCGGATCTCCCTGGAGCTGTCGGTGGACCACCGCGCGGTGGACGGCGCCGTGGGCGCCGCGTTCCTCAAGGACCTCGCGGAGATCCTCGAGGAGCCGATGCGGATCATCCTGTAGCGCCTGGCGCTCAGCACACGCGACGCCCCGGCCGGAAACGGCCGGGGCGTCCGTCGTTCCCGGGGCCGGGAGGCGGGGCCGGGAATCGAGTTTGTCCACAGCCTGTGGACAAAGAAACGCGAGGACATGCCGACGAGTCGACATGGCGACGAACCGACAGGGAGGAGGCGCACCCGCCGTGCTGTGGCCTCCGGGCGGCTGTGCGAGCATTCCCCATGTTCCTCTTTCCCTTCTCCCTCCTCGCCGTCCTGTGCCTGATCGTGATGTGCGTGGTGTTCCCGATATCCGCTGTCCGCTCCCTCCGGCGCGTCAGGCACCGAGTGGAAGGGGGGAAGTCCTGGCCGGAGGCACTGGAGCTCGGACCCCTGATCCAGCTCTCGGCGATCGCGTTCGTCGCCGCGTTCGTCGTCTACGGCCGCGCACACCTGTACTACGCTCCCAGCCTCTTCCCGGAGGACACCTGCTTCGTGCGCGAGGGTATCCAGGCACCTCCGGTCTCCCACGACGCGTTCCCGCTCAGTACCGTGTGCCCCTCCGCCGGGCCCGGCGGCCTGGAGATCGTGCCGGCCTGGACCAACCCGGCGATCGCCGCTCTGGTCGCGGTGGCCGCGGTGATCCTGGCGGCGGCGTACACCGTGCACCTCAGGCGCGCGTAGCGGTCTGGCCGAAGACGGTGTCGGCGCGCCGGGAAGACCGCCTCCGGCCCGGCCGGGCCCATGACAGAGCCCCGGGCGCGTGGGACAGAGGCGACACCGGGGCGTTCTCCGCAAAGATAGCCTCTCCGCATGCCTGGTGTCGATGATGACGTTGACCTCGTGTGGAGCCGGCTCTCCGAGCCCCGGATGGCCCCCTACCTCGACAGGACCGGCGGCGACAGACGCGCCGCCCTCGCGGTGTACGAGTGGAGCGGCCACACGGCCGCGGCGGCGTTCGAGGACGTCGGCCACCTGGAGGTCCTGCTGCGCAACACCCTGGACCGCTGCCTGCGCGACCACTACCGGGAGGACACCAGCGGCATCCCCTGGTTCCTCATGCCCGTACCCGGCGGTGAGTACGTCGGCGAGGCCGTGGAGTCCGTACGCCAGCGCCTGCGCGGAAACACCACGCGCTTCCCCGCCCCCCGCGAGACGCGCGACCAGATCGTGGCGGGCCTGACCTTCGGGTTCTGGTCCGGCCTCGTGGGCGCCAGGTACGAGCAGCTGTGGCGCGACTGCCTGCACCGGGCCTTTCCGCACTCCTCGGGGCAGCGCAAGCAGGTCTCCGTCGCCCTGGACGGAGTGCACAAGTTCAGGAACCGCCTGGCCCACCACGACTCCATGCTCAACGTCGACATCCCCTTCGAGATCCGGCGGATCTTCGAGGCGGCCGAGTACATCGACCCCCGGGTGGCCGCCTGGCTCAGGCAGCGCAGCCGGGCGATGCGGGTGTACCGGCAGCGTCCGGTCGACACCGAGGACACCGTGGTCGTGGCCGCCGACGACGCCTGGCCGCTCTACCAGGAGTGCCGCGCCTACGTCTGCCGGGCGGGCCGCTTCTTCCGGGACGTGGAGAGGATCGCCTTCTACTCCGGCGGGGAGGTCAGGGCCGCGGTGCCCGCGATCGTCCACCGGCGTGACCAGGTCGAGTGGACCCCCGAGGCCGCCGCGCGGCTCCTGGCCTCACCGGACCGCGACGACCGGAGGATCGCCGAAGTCATCCGGGCCTCCCGGGACAGAGGGTGGCGCGAGGGCCGCTACCAGGTCTTCCTCCTGACCCGGGAAGGGGACGCCCGCCACCGCGAGCTGCCGACCGGCCTGCCCCACGAACCGAGCGGAAACGGAACCGCTTTCACCCGGGACCAGCGCTACACCTCACTCCACGCACTGCAAACGGTGGGGTCGACCGCGGACCTGTGATCCCGCCTGTCCGCGCACTCCGTCCACAGCCTGTGGACAACGACCCGACGCACCAGGACTGGTATACGGTCGGCCGCATGCCCCACGTGCTGCACATGACCGAACTCGGACGCTGGACCTCCGGCGGCGACATCGAGGCCGACTCCCTGCGCACGCAGGGGTTCGTGCACGCCTCACCGGACGAGCCCACGCTGCTCGCGGTGGCCGACGCGTTCTACACCGGCGCCTCCGACCAGCTGGTCGCCCTCGTCGTGGACACCGACGCGGTCGGCTGCGAGGTGCGCTGGGAGGCCGCCGAGCCCGCCCCGCCGCCGGGCGTGGGGAACGACGTCCTCTTCCCGCACGTGTACGGGCCGATCCCCCGCGGGGCCGTGACGGGCGTGCGCTACCTGCGCCGCGACCCCTCGGGCCGGTACACGGCCGCCGAGGAGCGGTCCGCCACGGCCGAGGCGCTGGACCTGCTGCCGCACCCCGAGGGCGGCTGGTACCGGCAGACCTGGCACAGCGGGATCACCGTGCGTCCCGAGGGCTACCCGGGGCCGCGGCCCACCGCCACCGGCATCCACTTCCTGCTGGGCCCCGGGGAGGAGTCGCGCTGGCACCGGGTGCGCTCCGACGAGGTGTGGGTGTTCAACCGGGGCGGGCCCCTGGTCCTGGAGTACGGCGGCACGGGAGGGGCGCCCGACCCCGACGGACAGGTGACCCTGGGCACGGGGATCGAGCGGGGAGAACGCCTCCAGGCGGTGGTCCCCGCCGGTACCTGGCAGGCCGCCCGCCCGCTGGGCGGTGAGGAGGCGCTGGTCAGCTGCTTCGTCTCCCCCGGCTTCGACTTCGCCGACTTCGAGGCGGTCTGACCTCACCCGACCCTCTCGCGGACGCGGTCGGCGAGGTCCCCGTCGCGCGCGATCCGGGCGAGCCCGGCCGCCAGGTGCGCGACGTCGTCGCCCTCCACGAGCCTGGCGAGCTTGTCCCCGTCCTCAGGCAGGCCGACCTTCCTGGCTCCGCTCAGCACGTACTTGTCGGTGTAGGGCCGCAGCCAGGGCCACACCGCCTGGACCTCGCGGCAGAACATCACGGCTCCCGTCGGCCCGATGCCGGAGAACTCCTGGACCATCGACTCCACCCGGCTCGCCCGGTGCTCGGAGCGCTCCCCGAGTCTGCGCAGGTCGCCCTGGTACTCCTCGCGCACCCGGTCGACGCACTCGCCGAGCCGGGTGGCGGTGCTCTCGTCGTAGCGCACGTAGTGCCCGCGCCCCAGCGCGTCCACGCGGTCCTGCCAGCTGAGCGAGGCCATCCCGTCGGGGGTCGTGCCGCCCGCCTCGTTGAGTTCCCTGGCGGCGGCGATCGCGATCCGCGCCGAGATGCGCGCGGACAGCAGGTTCACCAGCACCAGCAGCCGCCACAGCGCGGAGGGTCTGTCCGCCATCCGGATCCCTGCCTCGGCGGCGAGGGTCGTCCCCGCCTCGTCCACCACTGCGCGGGCGACGTCGGCGTTCCTGGCCATCTCCCGGTCCCCTTCCAGGTGTGGTCGGATGCGTCCTGGTACAGGGCTGATACCCGGCCGGAGGGCGCTGACGCGATATCCACAGGGCCGCGTACGGCCCCTCCCTCCCCGGCACAGGACACGGGAGAGCCCCGGATCCGGGTCCCGTCCCGGTTCCGGGGCTCCTCCCCGCCGCGGCGCCGTGCCCGGCGCCGGGCTCAGGCGTGGCTCAGTCCGTTGCGGTGGGGCGGCGCGTCGCTGTGCTGGCCGACACTGGTCGGGATCGTGTGGCGCGCCCGCCCCTTGTCGATGCCGAGGAAGCGGTTGAGGTGGCCCTTGCGGCCCACCACGAACCAGGTGATCGCCCCGAACAACGGGAACCAGAGGATGAAGATGACCCACAGCAGCTTGCCGCCCGCGGAGGTGTCGCGGTCGACCAGCGCCGAGATGATCGCGGCGAGGAGCAGGACCAGCAGCGCCAGGCCCACGAGTGCCAGGACCACCCCGAAGATCCCGCTCATCCAGTTGACGGCCGTGTCCGCGCGGTCCGCGAGGTTCGTGATCATGGTTTCCCCCAACAAGGCACACTCCCTATTGTTACGTAGAGTAACTACTTGGGTGGGGGATCACGTGGCGTTTCCCGGTTTTCGGGCGTTTCCACTACGCAAGCACGGGGTTCCGATTCCGTGGTGACTTTCCGAACGCGGGTCACTACTTTCAGGTAAGGCCACCTGTCAGGTCCCTGCGCTGCTTTACTGGGAACCATGGGCGAGCTTCGGCGATCTGGCAGGTTCACTCCCCTCCTCCCCCCCGGATTCCCCACCGGAGACGGTGGCGGCCCCGGCACCGGCGACCACCACGTCCCCGTTCCCGCGGCGGAGCGCAGAGGCCAACGGGCGACGGGAGGCCGCACGGTCGAGGCCCCGTAGCCGTGGGCAGGCAACCCAGGTACCTGTGGCTGGCCGAACAGCTGCGCGGGCCGATCCTGAGCGGGGAGCTGCCGCCCGGCACGCGTCTGCCCTCCCGGACCCGGCTGGCGCGCTCCTACCGCGTCAGCGAGCAGATCTCCCGCACCGCGCTCCGGCTCCTGGTCACCGAGGGCCTGGTCGAGTCCAGGCCCGGCTCCGGGTACTACGTGCGCACCGTCCCCGAGCTCTTCCGGATCTGCCGGACCGACTCCTCCTCCGGCTCCGGTCTGGGGCGGCTCAGCCGCGAGGCGGTCGGCACCGAGCAGGAGAAGTGCGCGCCGCCGCTGAGCCTCCGGCTGCGGCTGCGCGAGGGGGAACCGGTATACCGCACCACCTCACGCGGGCTGTCCTCGGAACTGCCCATCACCCTGCACCGGTCCTGGGAGCCCGCGTCCCTGACCGCGGGCACCCTGCGCACCCCCTTCGACAGCTCGCCCGGCAGCGGACTGCTCGAACGGCTCAGCGCGGCGGGCCACCCGGTCGACCGCGTGGTGGAGGAGGTGGGCGTACGCGCCCTGCGCGACTCCGAGGCGTCCCTGCTCGGGTCGGCTCCGGGGGTGCCCGTGCTGGTGGTGGAGCGCACCCACTTCAGCGGCAACCGGCCGGTGGAGACCTCCGACCTCATCGGCTCGTCCGAGCAGTGTCGGCTCCTCTACAAACTGTCGCTGGCCCGGCCCCGCCGCCCCGGCGACCCGCGGCGGTACTGACCCGGGCACGCGCGGGTCCGGCGCACTCCGAGACGGGCGCCCGGACGGCCGAGCGCCGCCCCCGGGCACGCGTGAGGGCGGCGGCTCCCTCCCGGAGGAGGGGGCCGCCGCCCTCACCGTTCACCGAACATCACGTCGGTACGGACATCGCCGGACGCCTGCTCCGCCCAACCGTTCCCCGTCACCCGGAGTGACCGGCTGGAGTCGCCCGACGGTGTGCGCGGTCAGGCCTGGGTGAACTCCCCGGCCACGACCTCGGCGATCTGCGCCGTGTTGAGCGCGGCGCCCTTGCGCAGGTTGTCCCCGCACAGGAACAGGTCCAGCGACTTCGGGTCGTCCAGCGACTGGCGGATGCGGCCGACCCAGGTCGGGTCGGTGCCCACGACGTCGGCCGGGGTCGGGAACTCGCCGTTGGCCGGGTCGTCCTGGACCTGGACGCCCTCCGCGGAGCCGAGCAGCTCGCGGGCGGCGTCGGCGGGCACCTCCTCGGCGAAGGACGCGTGCACGACCAGCGAGTGGGTGGTGATCACGGGGACGCGGACGCAGGTGGCCGAGACGCGCAGGTCGGGCAGGCCCAGGATCTTGCGGGACTCGTTGCGAACCTTGAGCTCCTCCGAGGACCAGCCGCCGTCCTTGAGCGAACCCGCCCACGGCACGACGTTGTAGGCCAGCGGCGCCGGGAACGGGCCCAGCTCGCCGACGGCGGCGCGCACGTCGCCCGCCGTGTCGCCCAGGCTGCGGTCGGCACCGGCCTTGGCCATCTGGTCGCGCAGGGTGTCGATGCCCTCCTGGCCGGCGCCCGAGGCGGCCTGGTAGGAGGAGACCACCAGGTCGGTGACGCCGTAGGCGCGGTGCAGGGCACCGATGGCCACGATCATCGACAGGGTGGTGCAGTTGGGGTTGCTGATGATGCCGCGCGGGCGGTTGCGGACCTGGTCCGCGTTGACCTCGGGCACCACGAGCGGGACGTCGGGGTCCATGCGGAACGCGCCGGAGTTGTCGACGGCGACCGCGCCGCGGGCGGCGGCGACCGGCGCCCACTCCTTGGACACCTCGTCGGGGACGTCGAACATGGCGACGTCCACGCCGTCGAAGACCTCGGGGGCCAGGGCCTGGACCACGACGTCCTCGCCGCGCACGCGCAGGACCTTGCCCGCGCTGCGCGGGGAGGCGACGAGGCGGATCTCGCCCCAGACGTTCTCGCGCTGGGTCAGGATGTCCAGCATCACGGTGCCGACGGCGCCGGTGGCGCCGACGACGGCGAGGGTGGGAAGACGGTTGCTCATCGGCCGGTACCTCCGTACACGACAGCCTCGACCTGGTCGGCGTCGAGCTGGAACTCGCTGTGGGCGGCGCGGACGGCCGCGTCGATCTGGTCCTCCTCGACGATCACCGAGATGCGGATCTCCGAGGTGGAGATCATCTCGACGTTGGTGCTCGAACCGGCGATGGCGTCGAAGAAGCGGGCGGTGACGCCCGGGTAGGAGCGCATGCCCGCGCCGATCAGCGACACCTTGCCGATCTTGTCGTCGTAGCGCAGGGACTCGAACCCGACCTTGTCCTGCACCTTCTTGAGTGCGGCGACGGCCTCCTTGCCGAAGTCCTTGGGGACCGTGAAGGAGATGTCGGTGCGCGATGTGGAGACCGCCGACACGTTCTGGACGATCATGTCGATGTTGATCTCGGCGTCGGCCAGGGCCCGGAAGATCGTCGCGGCCTCACCGATCTTGTCGGGCACTCCGACGACGGTGATCTTGGCTTCGCTCCGGTCGTGAGAGACACCGGAGATGATCGGCTGTTCCATGCCTTCGCTTTCCTCGACTTCCGGGACGACCCAGGTCCCTGGCTTCTGGCTGAAAGATGAACGGACGTGAAGGGGGATGTTGTACTGACGCGCGTACTCGACACAGCGCAGGTGCAGGATCTTGGTCCCGGACGCCGCCATCTCCAGCATCTCCTCGTAGGAGACCTGGGGGATGCGCTGGGCGCTCGGCACGATGCGCGGGTCGGCGGTGAACACACCGTCGACGTCGCTGTAGATCTCGCAGGCGTCGGCCTCCAGGGCGGCGGCCAGCGCGACGGCGGTGGTGTCGGAGCCGCCCCGGCCCAGGGACGTGATGTCCTTGGTGTCCTGGGAGACGCCCTGGAACCCGGCGACGATGCAGATCGCGCCCTCGCCCACGGCCTCCTGGATCCGGCCCGGCGTCACGTCGATGATCTTGGCGTTGCCGTGCAGCGACGTGGTGATCACACCGGCCTGGGAACCGGTGAAGGACCTGGCCTCGAACCCGAGGTTCTCGATGGCCATCGCCACGAGCGCCATGGACATGCGCTCACCCGCGGTGACCAGCATGTCCAGCTCGCGGGCCGGCGGCATCGGGCTGACCTGCTCGGCCAGGTCCAGGAGTTCGTCGGTGGTGTCGCCCATGGCCGAGACCACGACGACGACGTCATATCCCGCCTTTTTCTGAGCGACGATCCGCTGGGCTACTCGCTTGATGGCTTCCGCGTCTGCCACGGAAGACCCACCGTACTTCTGCACGATTAGGGCCACGATCGATGCTCCTGAGGAGTTGGGATCAAGACAATGAAATGGAGTGTAGCCACAGACGTCCTCATCCACCCCATCTGACCTGCGACGGGAGGGCGTGGCGTCTTGACATACCAGCGGTGGGGCTTACCCGGCCAGGCGGAGGTTACTCGTGTTTCGCGCGGATGAACGGCGAATGTGAGCTAGAACTCCAGGCTGCGGCGGCCCTCGAAGGCACGGCCGAGGGTGACCTCGTCGGCGTACTCCAGGTCGCCGCCCACGGGCAGGCCGCTGGCCAGACGGGTCACCTTCAACCCCATGGGTTTGACCAGCCGCGCCAGATAGGTCGCGGTGGCCTCCCCTTCCAGGTTGGGGTCCGTGGCCAGGATCAGCTCGGTCACCTGGCCGTCGGCCAGGCGGGTCATGAGCTCCTTGACGCGCAGGTCGTCGGGGCCCACGCCCTCGATGGGGCTGATGGCGCCGCCCAGGACGTGGTAGCGGCCCCGGAACTCGCGGGTGCGCTCGACGGCGACGACGTCCTTGGACTCCTCGACCACGCAGATGATGGCGGGGTCACGGCGGACGTCGCGGCAGATGCGGCACTGGTCCTCTTCGGCGACGTTGCCGCAGACCGAGCAGAAGCGCACCTTCTCCTTGACCTCGACGAGCGCGCTGACGAGTCGTTTGACGTCGGCGTGCTCGGCGGACAGGAGGTGGAAGGCGATGCGCTGCGCACTCTTCGGACCGACGCCGGGCAGCCGCCCGAGCTCGTCGATCAGATTCTGCACCGCGCCTTCGTACATCGCCTACCCATCAGTGCCGGACCGGATCTGTCGGGGCGGTCCGCATCCCCACACCCCCCACCGTATCCGGCGCGGCGGACCCGCGCGTACGCGGAGGCCCGCCTCACCGGCACCGAAGGCGGAGTCGGAACCGGGACCGCCCTGGTCGCCGTGATCCTGTACTCATAGCGGCTCCGGAGCCCCGACACCGGCCATAAGTACAAGATCAACGCAGGTCAGGCCCCCTGGGTCACACCGGCGACGGTTCCGGGCCGGACTAGAAGCCGGGGAGGCCGGGCATGCCGCCGGGCATCCCGCCGCCGCCCAGGCCCTCGGCGAGCGGGCCCATCTTCTCCTGCTGGAGCCGCTCCACCTGCGCCTCGGCGTCGCGGATGGCCGCCAGGACCAGGTCCGCGACGGTCTGGGCGCTCTCGGCGGGGTCGGCGGGGTCGATCGCCTCGGGGGCGACGGTCACGTCCTCGACCTGTCCGCGCCCGCTCAGCTTGACCTTGACCAGGCCGCCGCCGGAGGTGCCCTCGACCTCGGCGTCCTCCAGCGCCTGCTGGGCCTCCACGAGCTGCTGCTGCATCTGCTGGGCCTGCTGGAGCAGGGCCTGCATGTCCATTCCGCCAGGGTTCACGGCCATCTCCTCGCCGCACTCATGGTGCTGGGTCTCGCTGTTATGTCGCTGTTGCTGTGAGCGTAACCGGTCATCAGTGAACATGCGGGCGGCCGGTCGGCGGCGGGAGCGAACGGGCGGGCCGCACGCGGGAGGGCGCCGCGCCCCGCCGGGAGGACGACTCTCCCGAAAGGGCACCTACCAGGAGTGAGAACCAAGAGTGGCGCTAACATCACTCTCGGTTGAAAAGGTGTTCTGCGGGGCACAAGAGTCCCGGTAGTGCTCTCGGGCACCACCGGTAGCGCTGAGAGCCACGGGGGAGTGAGGACGTGTTGACCGCCAGAGAGCGCCACTCGGCGCTGGTCGAGGCGATGGTCGCGGACGGCACGCTGACCGACGCCGCCCTCACCGACACGTTCCGGTCGGTGCCCAGACACCGGTTCATCCCCGAGACGGGCGCGCTGACCGCGCACGGGACGGCCCTCAACGCCAACAGCAACCCCGAGCGGTGGCTCGCGGCCGTGTACGCCGACAACGCCATCGTCACCCAGGTCGACGACCCCGACCCGTCCGCGTACCGGGAGGCGCCCGACCCCCGGATCCCCGGGTTCCGGACGCCCGACCAGCGGGAACCGGAGCCCCGGGAGCAGCGCACCCACGACGGACGGGAGTCCGAGCCCTGGAACCAGGGGTCGAGGGCCCCCGGCCCCCGGGAGCGGGCGGAGGCGGCGACCTCGTCCGTCTCGGCGCCCCGCGTCCTGGCCCGCCTGCTGGAGCTGTCCGACCTCGCCAACGGGCAGAGGGTCCTGGAGGTGGGGACCGGGACCGGCTGGAACACCGCCCTGCTGGCGCACCGGCTCGGCGACAGCGCCGTCACCTCCGTGGAGACCGACCCGCGCCTGGCCGGGGTCGCCCGCGAGGCCCTCCGCTCGGAGGGCTACTCCCCCGCCGTCCACCTGGCCGACGGCTACGGGGGCTACCCGCCCGGCGCGCCCTACGACCGGATCACCTCGACCTGCGGCGTGCGCCGCGTGCCGCCCGCGTGGGTGGAGCAGCTGCGCCCCGACGGCCTGGTGGTGTGCCCGTGGGGACTGTTGGAGGGGGCCGGGGTGATCGCGCGCGTGGAGTGCCCCGGGGACGGCTCGGCCCGGGCGAGCTTCCACGGCGGTGTGGGGTTCGTTCCGCTGAGGACCCCCGACGCCCAGCCGCTCCCGGTACGGGACTCGGGGCAGCAGCCCGACGAGTACCGGCTCACGCAGACCGACCCCGTGGCGCCGCTGATGACCTTCCCGTCGGCGTTCGCGCTGTCGGTGATGGTGCCGGGCTGGCGGGTGCGGCGGCGGTGGATCGGCACCGGGTCGGGCGTGTGGGTGTTCGACCGGGGCGGCGCCTCGTGGGTGCGCGTGTACCCCTACGGCACCTCGTGGATGATCGAGCAGGGCGGCCCGAGGAGCATCTGGGACGAGTTCGAGGAGGCCCTGGAGCTGTGGACCCGGTTGGGCAGGCCCGATCCGGACCGGTTCGGGCTCTCGGTGGGCGCGGACGGCGCGCACCGGGTGTGGCTGGACTCACCCGACGGGCACGGCTGGGCGGTGTGACCGCCGCGAGGCGCGTGAACGCCGGGAGCGGGTTCCGGGCGGAGAACCAGGCGCGCACGGCGGGACCGCGCCAGGTGCGCGAACGCCGACGGCCCCCTCGGAGGGGGGCCGCCGCCGCGCGCTCACGCCTGTCCTTCGGCGCCTTCGGTTTTCTCGGGCGCCGCGTTCGCGTCCTTGTCCTGCTTCTCGCGGAGCTTGCGCAGAAGCTGCTGCTTGCGCTCCACGGCGTCGCCGCTGGGGCCGCCCTGGCCGCCGCCCTTGCCTCCGCGAAGCGCGGAGCGCGAGACGGTGTTGCGCTGTCCGCCCATGCCCAGAAGATTGTTGCTGTTCCTGCCCACGCGGACCTCCTTTCCCTCCAGTCGAGGCGAAACGCCTCGCCAAGTCGATCCGACCTCCGTAGGATATCGGCACCAAGACGATACGTCTCGTCATTTTTCAGCGGTTAACGTGGCAGGTATGGCAGAGAACACCACACAGGAAGAGACCAGGGTCCGCCGCAGCCCCGACCCCCGCCGCCGCAGCGAACGCGCGCGGCGCGCCATCGTCGACGCCGCGGCCGAGCTGATGGGCGAGGTCGGCTACGCCAGGCTCACCATGGAGGCGATCGCCGCCAGGGCCAGGGTCGGCAAGCAGACCATCTACCGGTGGTGGCCCTCCAAGGCGGCCGTGGTCCTGGACGTGTTCACCGCGCTGACCGGCGGGATCGCCGGGGAGCCCCTGCCCGACACCGGCGACCTGGCCGAGGACATGCGGACGGTGCTCCGCGCCACGGCGGACGAGTTCCGCATCCCGGAGATGGACCGGACCACGCGCGCGTTCACCGCCGAGCTCCAGCACGATCCGGCCTTCGCCGAGATCGTCCAGGAACGCCTGTTGGGCCCGAACACGCGCGTGTTCGAGGACCGGCTGCGCTCCGCCGTGGCGGCGGGCGAGGTGGACCCGGAGATCGACCTGCGGCTGGCCACTGAGCTGTTCCTCGGACCGTTCCACCAGCGCTGGCTGCTGCGCACCGGACCGCTCACGCACGAGTACGTGGACGAGCTCGTGGACATGGTGCTGCGCGCGCTGCGCCCCCGGCAGTAGCCGCGAGGACGCCCGACACCGGCAGACGCGCGGCCGAAGGCCACCAGTCCCAGAGGAGCACACGCGCGAGGTCGAACCACCGGCAGACGCGCGTCCGGAGGCCGGCGGCCCCGGGAGAGCCGGGTCCGGGGACCCGGGTCCTAGAGGGACGGGTCCGGGGCCTCGTGCACGATCTCGTCGATGACCCGGCCGCCGAGTTCGGACTCGATCAGCCCGGCTCCCGGCGCCCCCGAGGCGCCGGAGGGCGCAGAGGCCCCCGCACCGCCGGGAGCGCCCGCGGAGGCGGCTCCTGCGGGCGGCACCGCGGTCTCGGGCCGCGGCGGAGCGGGCTGGGGCGGCGCGGGCCGGGGGGCCTGGGCGGACTCGGCCACGGGCGAGGAGTCGCCGTACTCGGGCGGCGGCGCGGCGGCCGCGTCCTCGTAGGGGTCGGGCGGCGGTTCCTGGAGTCCGGTGACGATACGGTCCGGCGGCGGACCGGTCGGCGCGGGCTCCGGAGCCGGTGCGGGGTTCGGGGCCGAAGCGGGTCCCGGTCCGGAGGCCGCCTGCGGCGCGGGTTCGGGCGCACCGGGCCGCGCGGGCTCGGCGGCGGGCGCGTCCCATCCGGCGGGCTCGGCCGGACGCGCGGGCTCGGGCCTGCGCGCGGAGGCGGCGGAGGCCGTGACGGCGCTGCCCGCGGCGGCGACGCGCACCTCCATGCCCAGGACCTGCTGGATCGCGGCGGCCACCACCTGGTCGCTGCCGCTGTTGCTGAAGCCCTTGGCCTCGTTGGGCCGGGAGAAGCCGAGCAGGACGGCGTTGCCCTCCACACCGACCGGACGGACGTCGCTGCCGCTCAGCACCATCCAGGTGAACCGGCGGAGGCCCTTGACCGCCTCCAGGATCTGCGCCCAGGCGTTCTGCACGCGTCCCAGGTCCAGAGAGCCGCCGGACGCCGCGGGCGCCTGGCTCCGCGCGGGGGCGGCCTGGCGGGCCGGGGCGTCCCAGCCCGCGGGCTCGGAGCGCTGCTGTGCCGGGGCGTCCCATTCCGCGGGCTCGGACCGCTGCTGCGCCGGAGCCGGGGCCGGGGCCGCGGGGGCCTCCGGAGGAGCCGGAGCGACCGCCGGGGCCGGAGCCGCGGCGGCGCGCACGGGTTCGGAGGGCACCACCGGGGAGGCCGGGGTGACCGGCGCGGGGGCGGGAGCGGGAGCGGGCTGGACCGGTGCGGCGGGAGGGGCGACGGCGCCCGAGGCGATCCGGCGCTCCATCTGCTCCAGGCGTGCCAGCAGGGCCAGGCCCTGGTTCCCGTCCGCGGCCGGAAGCAGCACCCGCGAACACATGAGTTCCAGCAGCAGCCGGGGCGCGGTGGCCCCGCGCATCTCGGTCAGTCCCTGGTTGAGGATGTCGGCCGCGCGGCTCAGCTCAGCCGGGCCCAGGCGCGCGGCCTGGTCCTTCATCCGCTCGGTCGCCTCCGGGTCGACGTTGACCAGGCCCTTGTCCAGGGCGTCGGGCACCGCGGCCAGGACGACCAGGTCGCGGAAGCGCTCCAGCAGGTCCGTGGTGAACCGGCGCGGGTCGAGCCCGCCCTCCACCACACGGTCGACCAGGCCGAACACGGCGGCGCCGTCGCGTGCGCCGAGCGCGTCGACCATCTCGCCGAGCAGGCTGGAGTCGGTGTAGCCCAGCAGGGAGACGGCGCCCTCACGGGTGATGCCGCCCTCGTCCGAACCGGCGATGAGCTGGTCCAGCACCGAGAGCGTGTCACGCGCCGAGCCCGCGCCCGCGCGCACGACCAGCGGCAGCGCGGCCGGGTCGTAGGAGACGCCCTCCTCCTTGAGCAGGTCCTCCATGAGCTCCCTGAGGGTGCTCGGCGGGATCAGGCGGAACGGGTAGTGGTGGGTCCGCGAGCGGATCGTGCCGATGACCTTCTCGGGCTCGGTGGTCGCGAACACGAACTTCAGGTGCGGCGGGGGCTCCTCGACCAGCTTGAGGAGGGCGTTGAAGCCCTCCCTGGTCACCATGTGCGCCTCGTCGATGATGTAGATCTTGTAGCGCGAGCTGACCGGGGAGAAGAAGGCGCGTTCGCGCAGGTCGCGGGCGTCGTCCACACCGCCGTGGGAGGCGGCGTCGATCTCGATGACGTCGATGCTGCCGCCGCCGTCGGGCGCCAGGGCCACGCAGGAGTCGCAGGTGCCGCAGGGGTCGGGGGTGGGGCCCTCGGCGCAGTTGAGGGAGCGGGCCAGGATGCGGGCGCTGGTGGTCTTGCCGCAGCCGCGCGGTCCGCTGAACAGGTAGGCGTGGTTGATCCGTCCGCTGCGCAGCGCCTGGCGCAGCGGGTCCGTCACGTGTTCCTGGCCGCGCACCTCGCCGAACGTCGCGGGCCGGTACTTGCGGTACAGCGCGATGCTCACGGTGTGATTCCTCCCCTGGTCCCTGCCACGTGTCCATTCAACCCGCGAGCGGTGACAGCTCGCGCCGGTTGACGAGGACCGGGAGGGGTTCGACCGGGCCGGAGAAAGAGAAAGGACCCCCCGCGCACCCGCCAGAGCCCATTTATCCTTGCTGCCTTCCGGCCCTGGGGAGGTTCATAGGGTGACGCCGCACGAGGGGTCTGCCCCCGAGTGTATCCGAACCCCGGACTGCTCGGGCAACCCGTGCCCCGGCCCTCCCTCCGGAACGCGTCCGTCCCCCGGAACACGGGTATCGGACGGAACGCACCTCCCGGACCAGGCGTCTCATCTCGGGCACAGGGCCCACAGGCCCCGGAGCAGCACACCACGTAACCTCTCAGAGATCATGGACGGCATGGGCATGCTCGACCGGTTCGATTCCACCGACAGCTCCACGGAGCGCCGCGACCTCATCGTGGCCACACTGGAGAACGCCTTCGCGGACCTGATGGCCGCCGACCCGGCGGCGTTCCGCGTCAAGTTCCGCAAGATGGCGGCCAACCCGTTCGCCTTCTACCGGGGCAGCGCCGCGCTCTTCTACAACGACGTCTCGGGCATGGACGACCCCTGGGCCGACGAACGCACCTCGCGGGTGTGGATCCAGGGCGATCTGCACGCGGAGAACTTCGGCACCTACATGGACTCCACCGGGCGGCTGGTGTTCGACGTCAACGACTTCGACGAGGCCTACCTCGGACACTTCACCTGGGACGTGCTCAGGTTCGCGGCCAGCATCGGGGTCATGGGCTGGCAGAAGGCCCTGTCCGACGAGGACATCAGCACGCTCCTGCCGCACTACGTCGGCGCCTACATCGCCCAGGTGCGCGAGTTCGCGACGACGGGCAACGACTCGGAGTTCTCCCTCAAGCTGGGCAACACCGACGGCACCGTGCACGACGTGCTCCAGAAGACCCGGCTCAACAGCCGGGCCGAGATGCTGTCGTCCATGACGACCCGCGACGGGTACACCCGCCGCTTCGCCGAGGGCCCCCGGGCGCGCCGCCTGGACGACGCCGAGCGTGAGCGGGTCCTGGCCGCCTACGAGGCCTACCTGGGCACCATCCCCGAGGACCGGCGGTACGCGTCGATCAACTACGCGGTCAAGGACGTGGTGGGCAGCGGCGGCTTCGGGATCGGCTCGGCGGGTCTGCCCGCCTACACCCTGCTCATCGAGGGCCAGTCGGAGGCGTGGGACAACGACGTCGTGCTGTCCATGAAGCAGGGCAACGTGGCCGCGCCCTCCCGCGTGGTGACCGACCAGCGCATCATGGACTACTTCCAGCACCACGGGCACCGCACCGCGGTGTCCCAGCGGGCGCTCCAGGCGCACGCGGACCCGCTCCTGGGCCACACCGAGATGGGCAGCGTGGGCTTCGTGGTGAGCGAGGTCTCCCCCTACACCAACGACCTGGACTGGGACGACCTCACCGAGCCCGCGGAGATCGTGCCGGTGCTGGACTACCTGGGGCGCGCCACCGCCAAGGCGCACTGCGTGTCCGACTCGCACGCGGACGCCACGCTCGTGCACGGCCAGACCGAGGAGGCGGTCATGGCGGTGCTCGACGGCCGCGAGGCGGAGTTCACGCGGTGGTGCGTGGACTTCGCGCACCGGTACGCGGCCCAGACCCGGGCGGACTACTCGCTGTTCGTGGACGCCTTCCGCAACAACGCCATCAGCGCGGTGAGTTCCAGCCGGACCCTGTGACCCCGGGGCCGGGGAGACCGGTTCCAGTGCCGCTCGGACGGGCCCGGGAGGGGCCGCGGAAACCTGTTCAGAGCACCCCCGAAGGCATGTAGAGTTGTTCGCGGAGGATTCGCCTAGTGGCCTAGGGCGCACGCTTGGAAAGCGTGTTGGTGGCAACGCCTCAGGGGTTCGAATCCCCTATCCTCCGCGGCGGCTAGCAGCCGAAACGAAAGGCCCCGACCGGACACCGGTCGGGGCCTTCGTCGTACCCAGTCTCAGTTTTAGTCTCAGTCGGCCGTTCCGGGGCCTTCGTCCGCCCGGCCCCGGGCCACGACGCCGGAGGCGGGCCGTCGACACGGGCGAGCCCGTGACCTCGCCGTCCGTCCGACCCGGTGGCCCCTCGCCCCTACCCTCGGGGTCGGGACGGTCGAGTCGGGGTGACGGTGCGCGCGCATCCGACAGCACAGGGTCCGCGCACGCCGCTCCCTCTCGGCCGCCAACCCGGAAGATCTCCGTCCCTACGACAAGAAGGCGATCATCCCGTGTCACCCCACCTCACCCTCTCCCAAGGGGGTCTGGCCGACCAGGCCCTCAACGCGCCGGACTGGCTGCGCGAGAACGCCGGGGCTCTCACCAGCACGCTCCTGAGCATTCTCCTCATCATCGTCGTCGCCGTCCTGGTACGGGCTCTGGGCAGACGTATGATCGACCGCGCCCTGCGGCGCATCACCCAGCCCGCCGAGAACGGCGACGGCGACAGGCCCCGCCGGAACGGCCGCGGAGCGGCCGTCCTCCAGCGCGGCCACGCCCGCGCCGCGGAGAGGCGCGAGCAGCGGGCCAGGACCCTGGGCACGGTGCTGAACAGCGTCGTCACCGTCGTCGTCACCGTCATGGCTGTGGCCATGATCCTCGGTGAGGTCGGCATCGCGCTCGGTCCGCTGCTGGCCAGCGCGGGCGTGGTCGGGCTGGCGATCGGCTTCGGCGCGCAGTCCCTGGTCGCCGACTACATGTCGGGGCTGATGATCATGATGGAGGACCAGTACGGGGTGGGCGACACCGTCGACCTCGGCGAGGCGATCGGCACGGTCGAGCACGTCGGCCTGCGCATCACCCAGGTCCGCGACCTCCACGGCGGGCTGTGGTACATCCGCAACGGCGAGATCCTGCGCGTGAAGAACGACAGCCAGGGCTGGGCCCGCGCCGTCCTCGACGTCGGCGTCGCCTACGACGCCGACCTCGACACCGTCTACGAGGTCCTGGAGCGCACCGGAGCCGAGCTGCGCACGGACCCCGAACACGGCAAGTGGCTCCTCGAGGACCCGGCCGTGTGGGGCGTGCAGTCCCTGGACGCCGACTGCGTCACGGTCCGCATGGTCGTCAAGACCGTACCGCTACAGCAGTGGGGCATCACCCGCCAGCTGCGCCGACGCGTCAAGGACGCGCTCGACGAGGCGGGGGTCGAGATCCCCTTCCCGCAGCGCACGGTGTGGATGCGCCACGAGGGCGGCGCCGACGCCGGCTCGGACGGCAGCGGACACGTCACCGGCATCGGCCGTCAGCACGGTTGACCTGAGGCCCGTCTCCAAGCGCCTCGTCCCCCGTCCCGTCCACCGGGGCGGGAGACGCGCGGCGTCTGGACCCGTGCGCCCGCGAGCGCTTTTGCAACTTGTTGCATAATGAGTGCGGGCCGACCGGACACCGGCCCGCGAGGCACCGCGCGAGGAGACGACATGGGCGACTACCCCCACCTGCTGGAACCGCTGGACCTGGGCTTCACCACCCTGGCCAACCGCGTGGTCATGGGCTCCATGCACCTGGGCCTGGAGGAGGCGCCGGGCGGCTTCGAGCGGATGGCCGCCTTCTACGCCGAGCGCGCCCGGGGCGGCGTCGGCCTCATCGTCACCGGCGGCATCGCCCCCAGCCCCGAGGGCGCCACCTACAAGGGCGCCGCGAAGATGACCACGGAGGCGGAGGCCGAGGAGCACCGCGTGGTCACCGGGGCCGTGCACCGCGAGGGCGGGCGCATCGCCATGCAGATCCTGCACACCGGCCGCTACGCCTTCAACGAGGACGCGGTGGCGCCGAGCGCGATCCAGGCCCCCATCAGCGCCTTCACGCCCCGCGCGCTCACCGGTGACGAGGTCGAGCGCACCATCGAGGACTTCGCCCGCGCCGCCGAACTGGCCAGGCACGCCGGATACGACGGCGTGGAGATCATGGGCTCCGAGGGGTACCTGATCAACCAGTTCGTCGCCCAGGCCACCAACAGGCGCGAGGACGGCTGGGGCGGCTCCTTCGAGAACCGCATGCGCTTCCCCGTCGAGATCGTGCGGCGCGTGCGCGAGCGCGTCGGCGCCGACTTCATCGTGGTCTACCGGCTGTCCATGCTCGACCTGGTGCCCGGCGGCTCCACGTTCGACGAGGTGGTCCGGCTCGCGAAGGCCGTGGAGGAGGCCGGGGCGACCATCATCAACACCGGCATCGGCTGGCACGAGGCGCGCATCCCCACCATCGCCACGTCCGTGCCGCGCGGCGCCTACAGCTGGGTGACCCGCAGGCTCCGGGGCGAGGTGTCCGTGCCGCTCGTCGCGGTCAACCGCATCAACACCCCCGAGGTCGCCGAGGCGGTCCTGGCCGGGGGCGACGCCGACATGGTCTCCCTGGCCCGCCCCTTCCTGGCCGATCCCGACTTCGTCGCCAAGGCCGCGGCGGGCGTCCCCGAGCAGATCAACACCTGCATCGGCTGCAACCAGGCCTGCCTGGACCACACGTTCAGCCTGAGGACCAGCTCCTGCCTGGTGAACCCGCGCGCCTGCCACGAGACCGAACTCGTGCTCTCCCCCACCCGCCTGCGCAGGAGGATGGCCGTCGTGGGCGCCGGACCCGCCGGGCTTGCCTTCTCCGTGTCCGCCGCCGAGCGCGGGCACGAGGTCACGCTGTTCGACGCGGCCGGGGAGATCGGCGGCCAGCTGAACCTGGCCCGCCGCGTGCCGGGCAAGCAGGAGTTCGACGAGACCCTGCGCTACTACCGGGTCCAGCTCGACAGGCACGGGGTGGACGTGCGGCTCGGCGCCCGGGTGGGGGCCGCCGACCTGGAGGGCTACGACGAGGTCGTGCTCGCGACGGGCGTCACCTCGCGCGTGCCGGGGATCCCGGGCGTGGACCACCCCAAGGTGGTGGGTTACGCGGACGTCCTGCGCGGCGACGCCGAGGTCGGCGAGCGCGTGGCGGTCATCGGCGCGGGCGGCATCGGCTTCGACGTGGCCGCCTTCCTCACCGACGGCGGGGGCGGTGTCGACACCGAGGAGTTCCTGCGCAGGTGGGGCGTGGACACCGACCCCGCCTCCCGGGGCGGCCTCAGCGAGCCCGAGCGCCCGGCGTCGCCGCGCACCGTGCACCTGGTCCAGCGCAGGACCGGCAAGGTCGGCGCGGGCCTGGGGAAGACCACGGGGTGGATCCACCGGCTGGAGCTGCGCCACCGCGGCGTGGAGATGGTCGCGGGGGCCGAGTACGACCGGATCGACGACGAGGGCCTGCACCTGACCGTCGACGGGGAGAAGCGCGTACTCGACGTGGACACCGTCGTGGTGTGCGCGGGCCAGGAGCCGCGCCGGGACCTCGCCGACGAGCTGACCGCCGCCGGCCGCGCGGTCCACCTGATCGGCGGCGCCGACGAGGCGGCCGAACTCGACGCCAAGCGGGCAATCGACCAGGGCACCCGCCTGGCCGCCGCGCTGTGACCGGGGAAAACCGGGTTCAAGGATCCGGGCGCCTCCGTGTCCCGTGAGTGACACGCGCGTACCCCGGGTAGCCGCACCACCATGAGAATCGGTGAACGCATCCGCCGGATCGAACGCGACGAGCAGCTCGACCCGGCGGTCTCCAGCATGAAGAGCCTGGCCGAACGGATCCCGTCCGGCACCGTCCGCGACATGCTGCACGGGGTGCAGCTCGGGCACCCCGTCCATCCGATCCTGGTGCAGCTGCCCATCGGCACGTGGATGGCGGCGGTCCTGCTGGACTCGCTGCCCGGGGACCACCGCCGCAGCGCGCACGCGCTGGTCAACGCCGGGCTGGTCACGACCCTGCCCGCGGTGGTGAGCGGCCTCGCGGACTGGTCGCAGCAGCACGAGCGCCAGCAGCGCGTGGGCGTGGTGCACGCGGCGACCAACGGCGTCGGCACCCTGCTGTTCGGCGCCTCCTCGCTGGCCCGGGCCCGCGGCCGCCAGGGCTGGGGGAGGTTCCTGGCCCTGGTCGGCGTGGGCGTGGTCGGCCTGAGCGGGTCCCTGGGCGGGCACATGGCCTACTACCGGTCGGCGGGCGCCAACAGCGCCGACCACCTAGTCGACCTGCTGCCCGAGGGCTGGCACGACCTCGGCCCGCTGGACGGGTTCGACGACGGCGGGCTCGGCGGGGGCGACGTGGCGGGCGTCCCGGTCCTGGTGGCGCGGACGGGCGGCTCCGTGACCGCGATGCTGGGCACGTGCCCCCACATGGGCGCGCCCCTGGCCGAGGGCGAGCGGGTGGACGGGTGCGTGCGCTGTCCCTGGCACGGCAGCGAGTTCCGCCTGGACGACGGGACGGTGGTCCACGGACCCGCGACCGCTCCGCCGCAGGTCCTGGAGGCGTCGGTCGTGGAGGGCCGGGTGAGGGTCCGCCTTCCCGAGTCCGCCGCGTGACGGAACGCGGTCCCCGCGGCGCTGCCTAGAATGCGCCCATGTCCCTGCCCCACGCCATCCTGACCGCCCTGTTGGAGAAGCCCTCGTCCGGCCTGGAGCTGGCCCGGCGCTTCGACCGATCGATCGGGTACTTCTGGTCGGCCACCCACCAGCAGATCTACCGGGAGCTGGGCAAGCTGGAGCGGGCGGCGCTGATCCGGGCGCTGGCGACGGACGCGCCGACCCGCGGACGGCGCAAGGAGTACGAGGTGCTGCCCGCGGGACGGGAGGAGCTGGAGCGCTGGGTGGACGTGCGCGAGGACCCCAGGGCCTCCCGCGACCCGCTGCCGCTGCGGCTGCGCGCCGCCGGGGTGGTGGGCGTGCGCGGCCTGGTCCCGGAACTGCGCCGCCACCGCGACCTGCACCTGCTGCGGCTGGAGGAGTACCGCGGGTTCGAGCGGCGCGACTACCCGGGCGGGCCCGCCACCGAACGGGATCGGGTCCAGCGCCTGGTGCTGCTCGGCGGCATCGACGTGGAGGCCGGGTGGGTGTCGTGGCTGACCCGCGCCGTCGAGGAGCTGGAGGGCGCCGGGGAGGGTTCCCCTGGCGCCTGACCGCGTCGGCCCGAGCGGCACCGGACTCCTGCGTACGGGACCGCGGGACGCCCCGCAGGGTCCTCAGTCCCAGTCCGCCCCGGACTCCGACAGGTTCTCGGGCAGCCGCAGACCGGGGCGCAGCGGAACCAGCTGGCTCTGCAGGACCATGGCCGCCGCGCCGATGGCGGGCGCGGTCGCGGCCGACGTGGACATGCGCACCTCGACCGGGTGGGCGGCCCGGGCGAAGAAGGCCCGGTCCAGCTCCTCCTGGATGACGGGCAGGTAGACCGATCCCGCCACGGCCAGGCTCGAACCGGTCAGCACCAGCAGGTCCAGGTCCATCAGGTTGGCCAGCGTGCGGACCGCCACGGCCAGGTGGCGGGCGGAGCGGTCCAGCAGGGCGCGGGCGGTGGGCTGGCCCCGGCGGGCCGCGCGGACCACGGCGGTGAACTCGGCGGCCACCGACGGCCAGACCCGGCCCCCCTCCCGGGTGAGGTCGGCGGTGCGGGCGAGGGCCTCGTCGGCCCGGGCGGCCGCCACGACGGCGGCCGGACCGGCGACCGCCCCCGCGCCGNCGCGTCCGCCGCACCAGCACAGCGGCCCGTCCACGTCCAGGCACACGTGCCCGATCTCCCCGGCGTTGCCGCTGGCCCCGTGGTAGGGGATGCCGTTGACCAGCACCCCGGCGCCGACGCCGGTGCCCATGTACACGGCGGCGAAGATGGACGACCCGCCGACCACCCCGGACCAGTACTCGCCGAGGGCGGCGGCGGTCGCGTCGTTGCCGGGGACCACGGGCAGGCCGACCGCGCCCTCCAGCTCCTCGGCCACGGGGTAGTCGGCCCAGTGCCGCAGCGAGGGCTGGCGGTGGATCCCACCGGTCGGGGCGACCAGCCCGACGCCGAGCACCCGGCCGCGGTCCACCCCGGCCCCCTCCACCAGGGCGTCCACCTGCCGGGACATGCGGGAGGTGGTCTCGGCGGGGTCCTCGTCCCGGTTCACCCCGGCGCGGGTCATCCGGGAGACCACCGCGCCGGTGAGGTCGATGAGGGCGTAGGTGATGCCGACGGGGTCGATGTGGACGCCCACGGCGTAGCGCGACTCCCGGTTGAGCCGGAGCAGGACGCGCGGCTTGCCGCCGGTGGACTCGGCGCGCCCGGTCTCCAGGACCAGGCCGTCGTCGATGAGCCTGCGGACGACGGTGGAGATCGTGGCGCCGGTGAACCCGGTGGCCTCGACCAGCCCCACGCGGCTGATCGTGCCCGCGGCACGGATGACGTCGAGGACCGCCGCCCTGCTCGTCGTGTGCGGAATCGCCCGTGACGGCCCGCCCAATGCCACCTCCACCACCTCGACGGCCGGTCTCCGGCCGCGGTCCCGCACTGTCCCCCGCCCCCTGGGGTGCCGCGCCCGGGCGCGGACCGCCCGGGGCCACACCGCCGGGGCCGGTCACGCCGGTCGCGTCGCGCCCGCGCGCGGGGACCGCCCCCTCCGCGTCCGGCGGGCAGGCGTGGGCCAAGTGTCGCGTCCGTGCGCGGGGACGGCAACCCGGCCGCCCCCGGCCCGACCTCCCCCTCCGCACCGCGATCGCGTCCGCGCGGGAGCGGCGGGCCGGGGCCGGGCAATCCGGCGCGGCCCCGGCACCGAAGAACCCGGGGAGACCGAGGCGAGCGGCGCCGGGCCGCGCGGTCCCCCCTCAGGAGGGAGTTCACCGAGGATGCGGGCTTCTCCCACGCACCGCCGCCCCCGGTCGGCCGAGCGGGCCCTCGGGCCGCTCGGTCCCTGGATCACCCGGTGGGCGCCGCCCCGCCCGGTGGCCGCGGTGGCGATCGTGCTGCACGGCGGCCAGGTCACGGGGCTGATGAGCACGGAGCGGAGCCAGCTCGCCGTCCGGCGGATGGACCCGTTCGCCTCCGCGCTGGCCCGCGCGCACGGCGACCGGGGACTGGCCGTGTGGCGGGTGCGCAACCGCGTGCGCGGGTGGAACGGCGACGGGCGCTCCTCCCTGGAGGACGCCGGACGCGCGGTCGACGAGGTCAGGCGCCACCTGGGCGGCGTGCCGGTGATCCTCGTCGGCCACTCGCTGGGCGGGCGCGTGGCCCTGCGCTCGGGCGGGCTGCCCGGAGTGCGCGGCGTCGCGGCGCTGGCCCCGTGGATCCCCGAGGGGGAGCCGGTGGAGCAGCTGCTCGGCCGACGGGTGCTCCTCGCCCACGGCTCCCGCGACCTGACGACCAGCCCCCGGGCGTCGGCCGACCACACCGCGCGGATCGCCCGCGTGGCGGAGTCGGCGGAGTTCGTCCGGGTGCCCCTGGACGTGCACGCGATGCTGCGCTGGCGCACCTGGAACCGCCTGGTCACCGACTTCGCGGGCACGGTGCTGAACGCCTCCGCCCAGGAGCCGCGGGGGTAGCCCCGCCACACCTGGGCCACCCCTGTCGCGCCGAGGCCGCCGCCCACGACAGGGCGCCGCGGCCCCTCCGCTCGTACCAGCGCACCGGGCCCGGCCCGGCTCCGCCCCGGCCCGGCCGGGTCAGAGCCGGGTGGCGCGCACCAGGACCAGCCGTTCCGGGAAGAGCACCGGCGCCTGGAGGCCCGCGCCCTCCAGCGCCCTGCCCCTGACGTGGACGCCCTCGGGGGTCCACCAGGGCAGCGGCACGCCCCACCGGTGGGCGTTGCCGTCGGGCACGTCCCCGGGCGCCTGCGGGCGTACCCGGTAGACCGCCTCGGGGTGCAGGCCCGGCAGCCGGACGGGTCCGGTCGGGTACAGCTCCGAGGTGCCCGTGGCGACGATCGCGTAGAGCGCCTCGGACCAGTCCTCGGCGACTACCCCGTGCACCCGGACCGCCGGGTCGGGGTGGTCGCCGTGCACGGCGGTCCCCGTGTGCAACAGCCCGCGCAGCTCCTTGTACAGCTCCACCCACTCCCGCAGGCGCGCCAGGTCGGCGGGGTCGGCGCGGGTGAGGTCCCACTCGATCCCGAAGTGCCCGAACAGGGCGGTCCCGGCCCGGAAGTCGACGGTGTGGCGGCGGTCGGTGGTGTGCGCGGTGCCCGCCCCCACGTGGGTGCCCATCAGCTCCAGCGGGACGAGCGCGTTGGTCCACCGCTGGATGTCCTGCCGCTCCAGGGCGTCGATGCAGTCGGAGACCCACACGCGGTCGGTGCGCTCCAGCACGCCCAGGTCCACCCGTCCGCCGCCGGACGAGCAGGACTCGATCTCCACCCCCGGGTGGCGGCGGCGCAGCTCGTCCATCAGCCGGTACACCGCCAGGGTCTGGCCGTGGACCCCGGCCCGCCCGGTCGGCCGGTGCCCGGCGTCGACCAGGTCCCGGTTGTGGTCCCACTTGAGGTAGGCGATCGGGTAGGCGGACAGCAGCTCGTCCAGGCGCTCCAGGACGTACGCGAACGCCTCCGGGCGGGCCAGGTCGAGCACCTGCTGGGAGCGCGCCGGACGGGGCAGCCGGTCGCCCGCGGCCATGATCCAGTCCGGGTGCGCGCGGGCCAGGTCGGAGTCCTCGTTGACCATCTCCGGTTCCACCCACAGCCCGAACTGCATGCCCAGCCCGGTGACGTGGTCGGTGAGCGGGCCCAGTCCGTCCGGCCACACCTCGTCGGAGACGTACCAGTCGCCGAGGCCGCGCCGGTCGTCGCGGCGCGAGCCGAACCAGCCGTCGTCGAGCACGAACCGCTCGGCGCCCACGCGGGCGGCGGCGTCGGCCAGTTCGCGCAGCCGGTCGAGGTCGTGGTCGAAGTACACGGCCTCCCAGGTGTTGACGACCACCGGGCGCGGGGTGGAGGGGTGGTGCGGGCGCGAGCGCAGGTGCCGGTGGAAGCGGGCGGAGACCTCGTCCAGCCCGCGCCCGTGCGAGCCGTACTGCCACGGCGTCGTGTAGGACTCGCCCTCGGCCAGCACGACCTCGCCGGAGAGCAGCAGTTCGCCCGAGCCCAGCAGGGACACCGCGTGGTAGGTGCGCTCGGCGAAGGTGCGGTGGTTGCCCGACCAGGCCGTGTGCACGGCCCACACCTCGCCGGAGCGGTTGCCGAAGCCGTGCGTCCCCGCGGCCAGCAGGTGGGCCGCGTCGTAGCCGGTGCGCCCGGTGCGGTTCTCGCGGACCCGCAGGCCCTGGGTGAAGGCGGTCCGCTGCGGGCTGCGCTCGCGCATGTGGCGGCCGCCGAAGTCGAGCAGCTCGACGGCCTCGGCCGGGACGGGGAGGACGAGGTTGACGGCGTCCACGGAGAAGGGGGCGGCGTCCCCGTTGGTGACGGTGGCGCGCTGGCGGAGCAGACCCGAGGGCGTGAGCTCGATCACGAGGTCCAGCGCGAGCCCGGCCCGGGCGTCCTCGGCGCGGACGGTCAGGCGTCCGCCCGCCAGGGAGCCGTACTCCACCGCGGACTCGCGCACGCGGAAGGCGGTGGAGAAGTCGGCGCCGCCCCGGTTGCCGACGAGGCCCGGGGTGCCGAGCCAGCCGGCGGACTGCTCGGGGAGCACGGCCACCTCCACCGGCCCGTCCACGGAGAACCCGATGGGCTGCGGACACAGCGCCAGGCGCAGGTCGCCCAGCTCCTCGCGGGAGAGTTCACCCAGGTCGGAGCCCCAGTGCAGGACCCGGGGCAGGGTCTCGCCGGTCAGGTCCAGCAGGAGGCTCACCCCGGCGGCGCGCAGGTGGGGGAGGTCGGAGCCGCCGGAGAGGAGGCGGTGCGATGCCACGGTCGCCACGTCCTTCGTGGTCGGGAACAGGGTTGACTTACTTTGTTCGGAAAAGTAAGAATCCCCGAGGTGGCCGGTTCGCGCAAGAGGGACCGGCATCCGACGACGACCGCGACCCCCGCGGAGCGTGCTCCACGGACACGCACCGAGCGGTTCCCGACCCCGAAGCCCCGAGAGGCACAGATGATCCGGCACACCCTTCACGACGGCTGGCGGCTGTCCGCGACGAGCGGGCCCGTCCCGGAGAACGTCGCGGGCCGCACCGTCCCCGCCCAGGTCCCGGGGAGCACCCACCTGGACTTGCTCGCCGCCGGGCTGATCCCCGAGCCCTACCTGGACACCAACGAGACCGAGCTGGCCTGGATGCACCGCGCCGGCTGGCGCTACTCCCTCACCTTCGAGGCCGACGCGCCCGCCCCCGACGAGCGCGTCGACCTGGCCTTCGACGGCCTGGACACGGTGGCCACCGTGGAGCTCAACGGCACCGTGCTCGGCACCACCGCCAACATGCACCGCGGGTACCGCTTCGACGTGCGCGACGCGCTGCGCGCCGGGACCAACGAGCTCGTGGTCTCCTTCCGGTCCGCCCTGGAGTACGCCGAGGAGGTCCGCGAGGAACTCGGCGAGCGGCCGCACACCAACACCCACCCGTACAACATGGTCCGCAAGATGGCCTGCTCCTTCGGCTGGGACTGGGGGCCCGACCTCCAGACCGCCGGGATCTGGAAGCCCGTGCGCCTGGAGCGGTGGCGGACCGCCCGCCTGTCCCAGGTGCGCCCGCTGGTCACCGTCGGTGAGGACGGCACAGGCCGGGTGGAGGTGCACGCCGACGTCGAGTGGTCCGGGAGCGCTCCCGCCTCCGGCCTGGTCCTGGCCGCCGAGGTCGCCGGTGTGCGGGCCACCGCCGCCGTGGCGCCCGGCGCGGACGGCGTCGTCGTGGTCGAGGTGCCCGACGCCCGCCTGTGGTGGCCGGTCGGCCACGGCGACCAGCCCCTGTACGACCTGTCCGTCACCCTGACCGCGGACGGGGAAGCTGAGCCGCTGGGCTCCGAGGACCGCCGCGTGGGCTTCCGCACCATCACCGTGGACACCGCGCCCGACGAGCACGGCACCCCCTTCACCGTCGTGGTCAACGGCAAGCCGATCTTCGTCAAGGGCGCCAACTGGATCCCCGACGACCACTTCCTCACCCGGATCACGCGCGAGCGCCTGGCCCGGCGCGTGGACCAGGCCGTCGGCGCGCACATGAACATGCTGCGCGTGTGGGGCGGCGGCATCTACGAGAGCGAGGACTTCTACGACGTCTGCGACGAGCGCGGCGTCCTCGTGTGGCAGGACTTCCTCCTGGCCTGCGCCGCCTACGCCGAGGAGGAGCCGCTGTGGAGTGAGTTCGAGGCCGAGGCCCGGGAGAACGTCGCGCGCCTGACCTCGCACGCCTCGCTGGCCCTGTGGAACGGCGGCAACGAGAACCTCTGGGGCTTCATGGACTGGGGCTGGCAGGAGCGGCTCGGGGACCGGACCTGGGGCTACGGCTACTACACCGACCTCTTCCCCCGCGTCGTGGCCGAGCTCGACCCCACCCGGTTCTACGCCGACGGCAGCCCCTACACCCCCGGGTTCGCCCCGAAGGAGGTCCACCCCAACGACGAGGCGCACGGCACCCGTCACGAGTGGACCGTCTGGAACCAGACCGACTACCGGGCCTACCAGGACCACGTGCCCCGGTTCTGCTCCGAGTTCGGCTTCCAGGGGCCGCCGACCTGGGCCACCCTCACCGACTGGGTGCACGACGAGCCGCTCACGCCCACCTCGCCCGCCTTCCTGCTGCACCAGAAGGCCGCGGACGGCAACGGCAAACTCGCCCGGGGCCTGTCGGCCCACCTGCCCACGCCGGGGAGCTTCGAGGACTGGCACTGGGCCACCCAGCTCAACCAGGCCCGCGCGGTGGCGTTCGGCATCGAGCACTACCGGTCCTGGTGGCCGCGCACCGCGGGCGCCCTGGTCTGGCAGATCAACGACTGCTGGCCGGTCACCTCCTGGGCCGCCGTGGACGGCGAGGAGCGCCCCAAGCCGCTCTGGTACGGGCTGCGCCGCGCCTACGCGCCGCGCCTGCTCACCGTCCAGCCCCGGGACGGGCGTCTGGTGCTGGTGGCCGTCAACGACACCGACGAGGCCTGGTCCGAGCCGGTCAGCGCTCAGCGCCAGAGCTTCGGGGGCGAGGTGCTGCACACCGCTAGGATCGAGCTGGCCGTGCCGCCCCGGTCCGCGGCGGAGTTCGACCTGGCACGGGAGCTGCTCGCGGCCGGGAACGCGAAGGAGGAGGTGCTCGTGGCCACGACCCGCGACGCCCGCCTCGTGCGGCCCTTCCGCGAGGACGTCCACCTGTCCTACGACCCCGACGCGCTGACCGCCGTCGCCGCGCCCGTGGAGGGCGGCTACCGGGTGGAGGTGCGCGCCTCGTCCTTCGCCAGGGACGTCTCCGTGCTGGCCGACCGGCTGGCCCCCGACGCAGAGACGGACGACATGCTCGTGGACCTGCTCGCCGGGGAGACGCACAGCTTCCTGGTGCGCACGGAGGCGCGGGTGGACCCGGCGGCGCTGACCGCCGCCCCCGTCCTGCGCTCGGCCAACTCCCTGCGCGCGCGGCGGGTGTGATGGACGGGTCCGGGACCGGGGGCGCGGTCGGGCTGGTCCTGGCCAGGCCGCGCCGCCTGCTGAGCGCTGAGCCCTTCTTCATGGAGTTCATCGCCGGGATCGAGGAGCGGATGGCCGAGCGCGACATGTCGGTCCTGCTGCACCTGGTGACCGGCCGGGAGGCCGAGCTGGCCGCCTACCGCCGGTGGGCGGAGCGGCGGCTGGTGGACGCGGTCGTGGTGGTCAACCCGACCGAGGGGGACGAGCGCCCCGCCGTGCTGCGCGAGCTGGGCCTGCCCGCCGTGGTCGCGGGCAGCCCCGTTCCGGACCCCGCCACGCCCACCGTCCTGACCGACCACGTGTCCCCGGTCCGGACGGCGCTGGAGCGCCTGCTGGAGCTGGGCCACCGGCGCGTCGCCCGGGTGACCGGGCCGGTGGAGCTGCTGCACACGCGTGCCCGCACGGAGGCCCTCGTGGAGGGCTGCCGGGCGGCCGGGGCGCCCGACCCGGTGGTCCTGGAGGGCGACTACTCCTACGAGGCGGGCGTCCGGCTCACCGACGAGCTGCTCAAGCGGGAGGACCCGCCGACGGCGGTCCTGTACGACAACGACGTGATGGCGGTGGCCGGACTGGACGCCGCCCGCGGCCTGGGCGTGCGGGTCCCCGAGGAGCTGAGCCTGGTGGCCTGGGACGACTCGAACATGTGCCGCCTGGCCGCGCCCGCGCTCACCACCATGAGCGTGGACGTGTACCGGTACGGGGTCGCGGTCGCGGAGTCGGCCCTGGAGTGCGCCGACGGAACGCCCGTCGCGGAGCGGTGGTCGCCCGCGGCGCACTTCGTGCCCCGGGGCAGCACCGGTCCGGCTCCCGCCGTGGGGTAGCCGCACAGGCCCGCCGCCGCGGCGGCTCGTCAATCTGTCGGTCTGTCGACGGGACGACCTGTCGACAGGCCGACATGTCGCTCCGGGGCCGCCCTCCGGCCGCCGGACTCCGCTCCGGCCTCCGGGGCGGGACCCCGGGAACGCGAAAGGCCGGTTGCTCCGCGCCGCGCACACCGTGCGCCGGCTCGGACCAACCGGCCCTCGCTACCTCTACCGGTCCCGCGCTCACCTGGGTGAACGTGGACCCCGTGCGGTGGAGGAGGGATTTGAACCCTCGAAGGGTTGCCCCTTACCCGCTTTCGAGGCGGGCGCCATCGGCCACTAGGCGACTCCACCGCGAGCCACTCTACCGGATACGGCGCCGTGCGAAAAACCGGCTCAGGAGATCGGAGCACCGGTCCGCGAGCTCCCGCGGGACCAGGTCCGGCGGGACGACCTCCGGGCGGTGGTTGAGGCGGGGGTCGCGGACGGCGTCCCACACCGACCCGACCGCGCCCGCCTTGGCGTCCCGCGCGCCGTAGACCAGCCGGTCCACACGGGAGAGCACCGTCGCGCCCGCGCACATCGTGCAGGGTTCGAGGGTGACCACCAGGGTGCAGCCGCCCAGCCGCCACTCGCCGCGCGCGCGTGCGGCGGCCCGCAGCGCCAGCACCTCGGCGTGGGCGGTGGGGTCCCCGGTGGCCTCGCGCTCGTTGCGCCCGGTCCCCAGGACCGCGCCGTCGGCGTCCAACACGACCGCGCCCACCGGCACGTCGCCCGTCTCCAGGGCGGCCTCGCCCTCGGCGATCGCCGCGCGCAGCGCGGCGTCGAGGACGTCCCGCCCGATCACAGCCTCATGCCGTCGAGGATCTCGGCGAAACCCGCGCGCTCGGCCACCACGGCGAGGACGTCGCTGGGCAGGACCCCGCCGCCGACCGACAGGGAGCGCAGCTCGTCCTCGGTCAGGCCCAGGTCGGTGAGCAGGTCGCCGTCGCCGTCGGGCCGCGGGTCGGGCCGGGCCCCGGCGCTCTCGGAGGGTGGCGGCGCGCCCAGCCCCCCGGCCTCGGAGAGCACCGAGGCCAGCGGGTGGTCGTGCACCACCCGCGCGTCGGAGAGGTACACGCGCGGCTCCCCGCCGTCGTCATCGGCGCGCACGATGGCGAACCACTCGTCGTCCGCCTCCACGAGCAGGATCGAGACCCCGCTCCCCCGGTCGGTCGCGAAGTCGAGCATCAGTTCGGTGACGTCGTCGATGACGTCCACGTCCCCGAGTTCGACCTCGGTTCCCCGCCACGTCCTCCCGTTGGGAGCGAAGACCGCTGCGAAGGTCGACACCGCGTGCTCTCCTGTCCGCCCGGATGCTCTTCTCGAGCAGGTCCTTACCCCATACCGTCCAGTACACGCTGGAAGGACTGGGCGAATCCCAGCCGCTCGGACACGCTGGCCAGCACCTCGTCGGGATACAGGTCCAGATCGCCCGCCAGGGCGCCCAGCTCCATCTCGTCCAGGCCGAGATCGGCCACGATGGACAGGTCGCCCGCGGGCAGCACCTGGTCGAGGTCGTCGTCGTCCGGCTGGTCGATGTCCAGGTAGTCCAGGACGTCCCGGGCCACCTGCCAGTCCACGGACGCGGTCACGTCGGAGAGGAAGAGGGAGACGTCCTCACCGTAGACCCGCACGATGACGAAGAAGTCGTCGCCGACCGAGACCAGCCCGAGAGAGCCGCTGATGCTCGGCTGCTGGCGCAGGGCGTGGATCAGCCCCTTGAGGTCGTGCGTCAGGGTCACGGGGAGCAGGTCGACGTCCCAGTACTCCTCTTCCCTGTACGCGATGGCCGCGAAGTCGCCCGAGTCGTCGTCACCATGATCGAGCACTGTCATCGTCACCCCAACCCGGCCGGTGTATCGGTGCGGACGAAGGAATCCCGGATCGCCCGTGCGAGTGACATGGTAACGATCACTCCGGTGCCACCGTCCCCCTTGGTCCGCGTCAGTCCGGACCACGCTCTCATGAGAACCGGATCCCCGCTGCCCCTCCGCTGACCCCGCGCCCCCCGAACGGCCCCGGGCGCCCGGCCGCGCCGGTCCGGAGCGGGGACCGCGCGGCCCGCGGCGCCTCCGGTCCGGTGGACGCGCGCGGTTAGACTCGGGCAGGCCCCCTCCCCAGCCACCGTCTTGTTGTCCCAGCTCAACCGGAGAACGCTTTGGAAACCCTGGTCGTCGACCACCCCCTGGTCGCGCACAAACTGACCACCCTGCGCGACGTGGGGACCGACTCCCCGACCTTCCGGCGCCTGACCGACGAGTTGGTGACCCTGCTCGCCTACGAGGCGACCCGGGACGTCCGAGTGACGGACGTCACCATCCGGACCCCGCTCGTGGAGACCACCGGAACGCAGCTGACGCGTCCCACGCCGCTCGTGGTGCCGATCCTGCGCGCGGGTCTGGGCATGCTCGACGGGATGACCCGCCTGCTGCCCACCGCCGAGGTCGGCTTCCTGGGGATGGCCCGCGACGAGGACACCCTCCAGCCCGCCACCTACGCCGACCGGCTGCCGCAGGACCTGTCCGGCCGCCAGTGCTACGTGCTGGACCCGATGCTGGCCACCGGCGGCACCCTCGCCGCCGCGCTCAAGCTCCTGGTGGAGCGGGGCGCCGACCACATCACCGCGATCTGCCTGCTCGCCGCCCCCGAGGGCCTGACCGCGGTGGAGCACAGGCTCACCGAGGACCTGGACCCCGACCACGGCGCGACCCTGCGCGTGGTGACGGCCGCGGTGGACGAGCGGCTGAACGAACAGGGCTTCATCCTGCCGGGCCTGGGCGACGCGGGCGACCGCCTCTACGGCTGCGCCTGAGACCCGCCGCCCCACCCGTCCCAGCGTCCGCCGGATCACGGTTGGACGCTTTTTCGGTTCTTTTCGCGGCCGAAGGAATGAACGTCCGAAAACCGGGCATGCCTGCTGCCGACTCTCCCGTCCGCCCAGGTGGACACGGTGAGTCGGCGCAAGCGCCGACACGGCTTTGCATTAGCCGAATTCATTTCGAGACGGGAATGTAACAGAGAGGAGCGATGATGGTTCCCGCCCGCCCGTAAGCGGAGACATGCAGGACCGAAACACCCCTCACCCCAGCCCTCCCTCATCAGCCCGCTGACACCGCACGCCCGTGTCCCCTCCGGCGCGACGCTTCGTCCACCCTCCAGCGGCTACTGAAAGATCCCGGAAGAACACGCAGCGCGACCCCCGTAGCCCCCAAGGAGTGAGATGACCGAGAACCCCTCCACCTCGACCGCCCGCGACTCTCGCTTCGAACCGGTGCGGAGCCGGTTGGCCGAGGAGTTCTCCGAGGTGCACCACACCTCCACCGTCACCCGGTGCGTGGACGCGGCGCGGCACGGCGCCGAGGACGTGACCGGCAAGGCCACCCCCGACCTCGTGGAACGGATCGCCCGGCAGCACCTCCAGGTGCTCGCCCTGGCCTTCGCCGAGCAGGCCTAGCGGATCCGAGCAGGTCCGTCCGGGCTTTTCGGCCTGTCCGAACTCGGGTGACCTGCACAGGGGGCGATGAATTACCCCCTTATATCCAGCGATGTCCTTAATGTCATAGTCCTTGATGGACCTGAACCACATTCCGGACCACCAATCACTGGGTTACCAACACCACCGGAACCGGACACAGCCCGCAAGCGAGGAAGGTCCGACATACCGCCACGCCGAGGGTGCGCCCCAGGCTTTACGGGCATGATGGTCGGTGCGACAATCACTGCTGGGTTGGTGGGTCAGGTGGATTCCAAGGGGAGTCAGTCGTGGCGAAGTTGAAAAAATGGGGCGGCTACGCGCTCATCGCTTTCGTGGCGTTCTATCTGTTCACACAGCCAGAAAGCGCTGCCGGGGTCATCGAGAGTGCTCTGGGCGGTCTGATGGGGGGCGCGGAGTCGATGTCCCGTTTCGTCAACGCGCTCCTGTAACCGGAACGGTC
The DNA here is from genome assembly GCA_000340945.1 of Nocardiopsis synnemataformans DSM 44143. GTDB lineage: Bacteria > Actinomycetota > Actinomycetes > Streptosporangiales > Streptosporangiaceae > Nocardiopsis > Nocardiopsis synnemataformans. The sequence continues at coordinate 103,841 of ANAW01000011.1, forward strand.
GGGTGGCATGCGGCTCGTAGCGTCGAGTAACAGCGCTCCTGCGTCGGTCAACCGCTATCTCCTGCCGCACGAGCAGGACGTGGTGACCATCCGTCGGCACCCCGCGGTGCTGATCGGTCCGGTCGGAGCGGTCCTCGGCGCGTTGATCCTCGCCGGGATCCTCAGCAACACCTCCATCGCCGACAGCGCCGCGACGCTGGCGATCATCTGGTGGGTGTGGCTGCTGGTGTTGGTGTGGTTCGTGTGGCGGGTCGCGGAGTGGTCTGTGGACTACTTCGTCATCACCTCCGCGCGGCTCCTGCTGACCACCGGTCTGATCGTCCGGCAGGTGAACATGATGCCGCTGGGCAAGGTCACCGACATGAGGTTCGAGCGGACCCTGCTGGGCCGCTTCCTCGGCTACGGGACCTTCGTGATGGAGTCGGCCGGTCAGGACCAGGCCCTGAGCCGGATCGACTTCATCCCCTACCCGGAGCAGCTCTACCTGGAGGTCGTGGGGCTCATCTTCAAGGAGTGAGCGCCGCACCCCGGGACCGCAGGACCACGGAGCACCCGCCTTCCCGGCGGGTGCTCTCGCCGTGTCCGGGGCACCCTTCGGGCAGGCGGGGGCGGGCCCCGGTGAGCCGTGGCCGTCGTACACGGCCAGGCGCCCTCCGGGCGGGCGGGCGCTGGCACGGCGCCGAGCCCGCGGCGGGCGGGCCACAGCGCGGAGCCGTGGCGCGGCCCGGGTCGAGCACCCCCTTCGCGCTTCGTTCACCTTCCGTTCACCTTGCCTTCGAGTGACACACCTCTTCCCTCGGCACAGGTCAGCGGTCCGTCACGTACGGCATCCGCCGCATCACGCATGGAACTTCCCGACCTGGGCAGATCTACGAGCAGGCCCCACACGGAGGTCAAACCCCCGATGGACCAAGCCCCGAAGCCCACCGAATTGACTCCAAGGTGAACGTAGGGTTAACTTGGGACATCTGAAACGGAAACGAGGAGGGTCCCATGGCGCGCAGGACGGACCGTGCACCCCACCCCACTCGGTTCTCGACGACCCGTCGGCGCATCCGCTTCTCGGCTGGGACCAACCGCCTCTCCGGTCTTGCGACCGAGCCGGTCAACGTCCCGCAGCCCCGCGAGGACGCCGACGCGACGACGTCGGGACACCCGATCATGCACTGGGTGCTGGTCACCGACGAGAACGGTCGGAGCCGCCCCGAGGTCCGCTGGCTCTAGTCAGCGGCTTTCGCGAAGGCCTCCCACGCCCGGTCCTCCGGGCCGGGGAGGCCTTCGCCGTCGGCCCCAGGGGTCGACCACGGCCGTCCGTCCGGACGGCCCGGCGCACGGGTGCGCAGACGAACCGAAGCGAGCAGAGGGGCCGTCCCGCGGGGCGGCCCCTCGTCGTGTGCGGGGCCTCCGCACGGCGCCCCTCCGCGGTGTCCTCCTGTCGCCACGCCTCTTTGTCGACAAATCGGCTTGACCATAAAGAGTGATGTGGCTAGCCCTTACTGGGCATCCAGCGCCCGGCACCCGGTGATGTCCGTCTCACGAAAAGCTGCTTGACGCCTTTCGAAACGAGACGTATCGTCTTCCCCATGAGGCTGATCTTCCTGTAGTCCCGCGTCCGACGCCCGAGCCACCACCGCCAGTGCCCAGTGCTGCGCGGCGGTATCACCCACGCTCCCCGGCGTCGCCGTACCGCGGTCGACCACGGAAGGCCTCACCGTTCCCCTCCTCGGACACGCGCCACCAGCGCGCCCTGTCCGAAACCCGGAACGCCAGCGCCCCACCGTCGATCCGCGGCCCCTTCCCCGGCCACACCGCAGATCAGGAGGCGCGCATGCTCACCGCCCGAGTACGAGCACAGTCCCAACTCACCCTCAACGACATCACCCACCGCTACGGCGACCACACCGTGCTCGACCGTGTCACCCTCACCATCAGCCCCGGCGAGCGCGTCGGGATCCTCGGCGACAACGGCTCGGGCAAGAGCACGCTGCTGCGCCTGCTCGCCGGGGAGGAGGAACCCTCCAACGGCGAACTCACGGTCCGGGCTCCGGGAGGGGTGGGCTACCTGCCGCAGACCCTGGAGGCGGTGGGGGTCTCCACCGGCACCGTCGGCGACGCGATCGACTCCGCCCTGGCCGTCCTGCGCGACATGGAGGCGCGCCTGCGCGCGGCGGAGAGCACGCTCGGCTCCGCCACCCCCGAGGAGCTGGACGCCTACGGCGACCTGCTCGCCCGGTTCGAGGCGCGCGGCGGCTACGACGCCGACGCGCGCGTCGACGCAGGGCTGCACGGACTGGGCCTTCCCGGCCTGGACCGGCGCCGCCCGCTGAGCACCCTCTCCGGAGGGGAGCGCTCGCGCCTGGCCCTGGCCGCGATGCTGGCGGCCTCGCCCGAGCTGCTCCTGCTGGACGAGCCCACCAACGACCTGGACGACCGCGCGGTCGCCTGGTTGGAGGACCGGCTCCGCCGCCACCGGGGCACGGTCGTGGCCGTCACCCACGACCGGGCGTTCCTGGCCAACGTGACCGACACCGTCCTGGAGGTCGACCACGACCTGCGCCGGATCAACCGGTACGGCAACGGCTACGACGGGTTCCTGGCCGCGAAGGCCTCGGCCAGGGCCCGGTGGATCCGCGAGTACGAGGAGTGGAAGGCCGACCTGGCCCGACAGCGCAGGCTGGCCGACAACAGCATCGCGGCCCTGCAAGCCATCCCGCGCAAGATGGAGAAGGCCGCGTTCGGCCACGGGGCGTTCAAGATGCGGGGGGCCGCGCACGGTTCCATGGGCCGCGTCCGCAACGCCAAGGAGAGGATGGCGCGGCTGACCGACAACCCGGTGGCGCCGCCGCCCGTGCCGCTGCGGATGACCGCCGGGTTCACCGGCTCCTCTGCCGGGGAGGGCGCTCCGACCGCCTCGCTGGAGGGGGTCCGGGTGGACCACCGCCTGGAGGTGCCCTGCCTGGACCTGGCTCCGGGCGAACGCGTGCTGGTCACCGGGCCGAACGGGGCGGGCAAGACCACCCTGCTCCGGGTCCTGTCCGGGGACGCGGTCCCCGACGAGGGACGGGTTTCGGTCCCCGGTCGCGTCGGTTACCTGCGCCAGGAGGACGGCTCCTTCGCCGCCGGACAGACCGTGCTCGGCGCCTACGCCGCGGGGCGACCCGGGCTCCCCGAGGACCACCGCGACGAGCTCGCCTCGCTCGGGCTGTTCCGGCCCGGGGAGCTGGACCAGCCGGTGGCGTCCCTGTCGGTGGGCCAGCGCCGGAGGATCGAGGTCGCCCGGCTGACGTCGGGGGCCTACGACCTGCTGCTGCTGGACGAGCCGACCAACCACCTCTCCCCCGGTCTCGTGGAGGAGCTGGAGGAGGCGCTGACGCGCTACGAGGGCACGCTGGTGGTCGTCACCCACGACCGCAGGACCCGGCAGCGCTTCACCGGCCGGCACCTGGAACTACGGGAGGGGATCGTGGTCAGCGACTCCGCGTGAAGCGGACGTAGCGCTTTGTCGACAAATCGGCTTGACCATAAAGCGCTATTACGACTAGCCGATATTCGGGGCCCGCTGCGCGGCGGGCCCCGACCACCGCTCTCGAGGCCCGGCGGGGCCGCCGCATAGGCTGTCCCCATGCTCGACGGGACGGCCTCGGCACACCTGGTGAAGCTCGTGCGCGACACCGCGCTGGCCTCCGGGGTACCCGGAGGACTCGTGGCGAGGATACCCGGCACGGAGGACCCCGCCGACGACCGCGTCCGCCTCCCCCTGGCCGGACTGGGCCGCCTGTGGACGCTACTCGCCCACACCCTGCCCGAGGGCACCACCGGACTGCGCGTCGCCGACTCCGCTCCCCTGGGCACGATGCCCGCCTGGGACTACCTGCTCGTCAACGGCGCCACGCTGACCGACGCCCTCGTCCGGAGCACGCCCTACCACCGGGTCGTCACCGCCTCCGAGGAGCGCTACGAGGTCCGCGACCTCGGAAGCTCCGTGGAGGTGGGCTACCGCACCAGCGTCGAGGACTCCCGCGCCTCCGCCGCCGTCCACGAGTACGTCCTCGCCTACTACCTGCGCAGGGCCCGGGAGGCCACCCGCAGGGAGGTCGTGCCCTCACTCGTCAGGTTCAGCCACCCCGCGCCGCCGGACACCGGACCGCTGCGCCGGGCCTTCGGCACCGCCCGCCTGGAGTTCGGCGCCGGGGCCAACACCGTCGCCTTCCGGGCCGAGGACGCCCGCGCCCCCCTGCCCGGAGGCGACCCGCGCCTGGCCGACCTGCTGCGCGACCACGCCGGAATGCTGCTGGAGACCGCGCGCCCGCTGCCCGGGTGGCGCGAGCTGTTCCGCTCCGCGCTGGAGGCCGAACTCGACCTGGGCGCGCCCGCCCTGGACGCGGTCGCCGCGCGCCTGGCCGCGAGCCCCCGCACCCTCCAGCGCAGGCTCGCCGAGCACGGCACCACCTGGCGTGAGGAGGTGGACCTGGCCCGCTACGCGCGGGCGCGCCTGCTGCTGGCCGACGACATGACCGTGGACGCCGTCGCCTCCCGGCTGGGCTTCACCGACGACCGCGCCCTGCGCAAGGCCTTCCGCCGCTGGAGCGGGCGCTCGCCGGACGGGGAGCGCCGCGCGCTGGCGCGTACGGACCGGTACGCGGCGCGTGCGGACCTGGGGCGGGCCGCCGCCCACGCCTAGTTTCGGAAGTGGCCGCCGGGGTCCGCCCGGCCATCCGAAACGAAGGCACACCATGACCGCCCTGCCCACCCGCACCCGTGAGATCCACCTGGCCGCGCGCCCCGGGGGAGCGCCCGCCGACGAGCACTTCGCCCTCACCGAGGCCCCGCTGCCCGACCTCGCCGAGGGCCAGCTGCTGGTCCGCAACACGTGGATGTCGGTCGACCCCTACATGCGGGGGCGGATGGACGACGCCCCCTCCTACATCCCGCCGTTCCGGATCGGCGCGCCCCTGGAGGGCAGCGCGGTCGGCGAGGTCCTCGCCTCCCGCTCGGCGGACGTCCCCGTGGGCGCGACCGTCTCCCACTTCCTGGGCTGGCGCGAGCACTCCGTGGTCGACGCGGCGGGCGCCGCCGTCGTGGACGCCTCCCGCCTGCCCGCCAGCGCCTACCTGGGACCGCTTGGCACCACCGGACTGACCGCCTACCTGGCGCTCACCGACATCGCCCCCGTCCGCGAGGGCGACACGGTCTACGTCTCCGCGGCGGCCGGGGCCGTGGGCAGCGTCGCCGGACAGCTCGCCCGCCGCCTGGGCGCCGCCCGCGTCATCGGGTCCGCGGGCGGAACGGCCAAGGCGGCGCTGCTGACGGAGGAGTTCGGCTACGACGCCGGGCTGGACCACCGCCGCGGCGGCCTGCGGGACCAGCTGGCCGCCGCGGCGCCCGAGGGGATCGACGTCTACCTCGACAGCGTCGGCGGCGACCACCTGAAGGCGGCCCTGGACCTGATGAACCCGCGCGGCAGGGTGGCCCTGGTCGGCGCGGTCAGCGGCTACAACGCGGCGGAGCCCGCCCCCGGGCCCGACCTGTACCGGGCGGCCACCAAGGAACTGTCCCTGCGGGGCATGATCGTCGGGCACCACCTGGACCGCTTCCCCGAGTTCCTCGACCGGGCGGTCCCCTGGCTGCTCGACGGCTCCCTGCGCACCCGGGAGACGGTCGTCGAGGGCCTCGAAAAGGCGCCCGGGGCGCTGCGGGGCGTCCTGGAGGGCGCCAACACCGGCAAGATGCTCGTCCGGCTCTGAGGGGACGGCGGCACGGCCCCGGTCCGTGCCGGAGGGCGGGCGCGGCCCTCCGGCGCGGACGCCGACGCGGCGGCCTATCCGGGCGCCATGTCGACGAACCGGCTGTAGTGGCCCTGGAAGGCCACCGTCACGTCCGCCGTGGGGCCGTTGCGGTGCTTGGCCACGATGATGTCCGCCTCGCCCGCGCGCGGCGACTCCTTGTCGTGCACGTCCTCGCGGTAGAGCAGGATGACCATGTCGGCATCTTGTTCGATACTGCCCGATTCGCGAAGATCAGACACTTGCGGGCGTTTGTCCGTGCGCTGCTCGGGGCCTCGGTTGAGCTGGGAGAGCGCCACCACCGGGACCTCCAGCTCCTTGGCCAGGAGCTTGAGGGACCGGGACATCTCCGAGACCTCCTGCTGGCGGCTCTCCACCCGGCCGGGCGAGCTCATCAGCTGGAGGTAGTCGACGATGACCAGTTTGAGGTCGTGCTGCTGCTTGAGCCGTCGGCACTTGGCCCGGATCTCCATCATCGACATGTTCGGGGAGTCGTCGATGAACAGGGGCGCGTTGGCCACCTCGCCCATGCGCCTGGCCAGGCGGGTCCAGTCCTCGTCGGTCATCAGCCCCGAGCGCATGGTGTGCAGGGGCACGCGGGCCTCCGCCGACAGCAGGCGCATGACGATCTCGTTGCGCCCCATCTCCAGGCTGAAGAAGACCGCGGTCATGTCGTGCTTGATGGACGCCGCGCGCGCGAAGTCCAGGGCCAGCGTCGAGTTGTGGGTGGGGACCATCGACCGGGTGGCCAGGAACAGGTGGTCGGGATGGTCCACCTGGACGCAGCGGACCGGAACGCTCTCCACCGGCCGCACCTCGGTGACGAACCGGGAGCCGATCCGCGTGCGGCCACGGTCGGCGCCGCGCTCCCGGTGCGCACGCCTCTTGCGTTCGAGCCGGAAGACCTCGCTCGTGGAGCCGAAGGTGACCGTGTAGCGGGTGGAGGACTCCTCCGACCGGCCGTCGACCCGCCTGGCCGACATCCCGGTGCGGTACCCCAGGCTGTGCGCCAGTTCCCGGAAGCCGTTCGCCAGGCGCCGGCTGGTGACCGCGAACCGCACGGAGCCGGTGGCGTTCACCGTGCCGTCCGTGTCCAGCAGACCGGCGAGGAGGGCGCGCCGCTGGTCGGCCGAGGCGCGCAGGTACTCCTGGGGGATGTGCTTGTTCCCCAGAACCCCGAGGGTGCGCAACCGCGCCTGGACGCTGCCGTGGCTGGCGCCGCACTCACGGGCCGCGGGCGCGGTGTCCTCCTCCGGCAGGAAGACACCGTAGGCCGTGCCGGTGGAGCCGACCGGCTTGGTCACGAGTCCCTCGGCCTCGATGTTGAGCAGGACCTCGGGGTCCGTGCTGGTGACCCGGGCGGCGGCGGAGGCTCCGTCACCGAGCCAGGCGCCGAGGAAGTAGGGCGGCAGGGGGAGGTCGCGTTCGGGCAGCTCGATCGCCTCCGCGTTGACCACCGAGTGGTTCAGCCTCCGGTCGGCGGTCTCCGTACGCAGGGTCCGGGCGATCTCGCTGGTGGTCCGCACCTCAGGCGGCACACCGGGAACGGCGTCCCGGGCCCCGGCCTCCTGGACCGCGCGCCGCGAGGCCCGCGTGTGGGTCAGCCACTGGTGGTCGCCGTCGGCGACCACGGTGGTGCCGTCGTCGAACACGACCTCGAAGCAGGGCCGCCCGGTCATGACCTCGGTGGCGGCGACCACACGGGTGGGGGTCCCGTCGGCGGCGATCAGCTCGGCGCCGACCTCCACCTCTCCCATGGTGGTCCATCCGCCGGGTGTCGGGAGGGGGGTGTCCAGGGCCAGCGCCTTGCCCACGGCGGGGCGGGCGGCGATGATGACCATCTGGCCGGGGTGGAGGCCGTTGGTGAGGGCGTCGAAGTCGGCGAAGCCGGTGGGCACGCCGGTCATGGTCCCGTCGTGGGCGCCGATCGCCTCGATCTCGTCGAGGGCGCCCGGCATGATGTCGGCCAGCGCGACGTAGTCCTCGCCGGTGCGCTTCTCCGCGACCTTGTAGATCTCGGCCTGGGCGTGGTCGACCAGGTCGTCCACCTCGCCGTCGCCGGCGTAGCCGATCTGGGCGATGCGGGTGCCCACCTCGACCAGGCGGCGCAGGACCGCGCGGTCGGAGACGATCTTGGCGTAGTAGCCCGCGTTGGCGGCGGTCGGGATGGCCTCGGTGAGGGTGTGCAGGTAGAGGGCGCCGCCGACCCGGGTGGCCTCGCCGCGCTTGGTCAGCTCGGCGTTGACCGAGATGGCGTCCACGGGCTCGCCGCGGGAGAAGAGGTCGACGACGCTGTCGTAGATGATCTGGTGCGCGGGGCGGTAGAAGTCCGCGGAGCGGATGATCTCCACGACCTGGGTGATGGCGTCCTTGGACAGCAGCATGCCGCCGAGCACGCTCTGCTCGGCCTGGATGTCGTGGGGCGGGGTGCGCTCGTATCCGCCTTCTTCAGGTGGCTGCTCAGCGACACTCACGAACGCTCCCCCGGGACGGTACTCCGTCGACCCGGGAACGGGCCGACTCTTCCAGGATGCCCCATGGCGGACGCCGGAGACGCCTCGGCCGGAGGTTGTGGACACGTCCCTTACCACCATGTCCGGTGCCCCGCAGGACATCCCGAACCGAGGTTGTGCACATCACCTGTGGATAACTTTGTCGCGACCTCTGCATACAGCTTTTGACCTGCAAAAACACAGGATGCAGTCAGGGGGTGCAAGATGCCTCACAGGGCGTGTTTCCACAAGTTATCCACAGGCTTCAGTCGGGGTGTGGACAACTCCACACCCGCGTAGAACGCGTGTCCGATACTGTGTGCTGGTCATGCCACAACTGCTTTCGGCCGCCCCTTTCCGGCACCGCCACGACCGCGAGATCCTCGCCTTGGCGGTCCCGACGTTCTTCGCGCTCATCAGCGAGCCCCTGTTCCTGCTCACCGACTCCGCGATCGTCGGCACGCTGGGCACCGAGGCGCTGGGCGGCCTGGGCGTGGCCGGACAGGTGCTGCTCACGCTCGTGGCCGTCTGCGTCTTCCTCGCCTACGGCACCACCGCGGCGGTCTCGCGCAGGTTCGGCGCGGGCGACGTCCCCGGGGGCGTGCGGGACGGCGTGGACGGGCTGTGGCTCGCGGTCCTGCTCGGCCTCGCGGCCGTCGCGATCGGCTGGCCGCTCGGCCCGGTGCTGGTGGAGGCGCTGGGCGCCTCGCCCGACGTGGCGCCCTACGCCCTGACCTACCTGCGGGTCAGCCTGCTCAGCACGCCGTTCCTCCTCATCGTCATGGCGGGCACCGGCGTGCTGCGGGGCCTCCAGGACGCCCGGACCCCGCTGGTGGTGGCGGTCTGCTCCTACGTCGGCAACGCGGTGCTGTGCGCGGTGTTCGTGCTGGTGCTGGACTGGGGCGTCGCGGGTTCGGCCTGGTCGACGGTGCTCGCCCAGGGCGGGGGCGCGTTCTGGTACGTGGTAATGATCGCGCGCGCCGCCCGGCGCGAGGGCGTGTCGCTCATGCCCACGACGGCGGGCCTGCGCGCCTCGGCCTCGGCGGGGTTCGCCCTGTTCCTGCGCAGCGTGTCGATGCGCGTGGTGGCTCTGGTGACCACGGCGGTGGCGGCCCGGCTGGGCGACGCGTCGATCGCCGCGCACCAGGTGAGCCACAACATCTGGGCGCTGCTGGTGTTCGCCATGGACGCGATCGCCATCGCCGGGCAGTCCATCGTGGGCCGCTACCTGGGCGCGGGGGACGTCCAGGGCACCCGGGACGCCACGCGGCGCATGGTGGAGTGGGGCGTGGGGCTGGGCCTGGTCTTCACGGCGGTGGTGTTCCTGGTGCTGCCGTGGGCGTGGGTGCCGTTCACCTCCGACCCCGAGGTGCGCGTCCTGATCACGGCCTCGCTGGTGGTGGTCGCGCTGTTGCAGCCGCTGAGCGGGGTGACCATGGTGCTGGACGGCGTGCTGATGGGCGCCGGGGACCAGCGTTACCTGGCGTGGGCGTCCCTGTGGACGATGCTGGTCTTCCTGCCGTTCGCCCTGGTCCTGCCGGGACTGGCGGACGGTCCCGTGTGGGCTCTGGTGGGCCTGTGGATCGCCTTCGGGGTGTGGATCCTCGCCCGCGCGTTCACCCTCGGGTTCCGGACCCGGAGCACGGCCTGGCTGGTCACCGGCGCGTACCGGCCCTGACCAGGGGCCCGCCACGGCGTGGCCGTGACGGGCCCGATAGCTGCTGTCCCCCGGCGGACCGGCCGGGTCACGTGAACGTGTCGCGCTCACCGACGGCGGGCCCGTGGCGGTAGGGCGCCACCTGCTCGTCCCGCGGCACGTCGGGGTAGGTGGGCAGCTGGTCCGGCTCCGGTGCCGCGACCGGCGCCCCGCCCGGGTGGGCGAGCTGCTCCCGCATCATGCGCCTGACGTCGGAGCGGAGCTGGGGCAGCGCCGAGTAGAGCTTGTCGCCGGGACAGCCGGTCGTGTTGAAGTCGCGGTGGCCGACGATGGCCTCGTCGGGGTCCAGCCGGTAGGCCAGGCACAGCCAGGCGCAGGTGTCCGCCAGGGACGCCAGCAGGACCGCGGGCGGGACCGCCGAGGTGTAGGTGCCCTCGTTCTCGATGCCGATCGCGTGCTCGTTGTGGTTGGCGGTGTGCGCGCCGAGCACGTGGTGCCCCGCGCTGACGGCGCGGAGGCTCTGGTCGCGCCCCTCCATGATGTGCCCGCCGCGGCTGATGGTGAACTGCTGCCCCATGTCGCTCCACCCGTTGGTGTCCATGTGGTACCGCTGGATGGAGCGCGACAGCGACGCGGCGTGCGAGGTCGAGGTGTCGGACGCGTTCGCCGTGGCGGTGTGGTGCACGACGATGTGCGTGGGCCCGCGGCCCACGACCTCGATCTTGTTCTTCGGAGCGCGCGCCCCCCAGTCGGCGCGCGTGTACACCTTGGGTCGTGTGGCCGCGGAGGCCCGATCCGCGACGGGGATCCCCGTGATCCCGCCGAGGAGCACTCCCCCGGCGGCGAGGGCGGTTCCCCGCAGAACGGTCCTGCGGTCCACCCGTGTGTGTCGGCCCGGCTCGTCTCTTCTTTCCACGGTCATGGCTCTACGTCCTCTCCGTGCTGGGTGGTGCAACGTACGACACCAACACAGAGAACACGATAGATTACAAAGAGTAATCAAAGGGTTGTCTGTTGACCAGGCGTGTCAGGAGAACTCCGCAAGATCGCGGACCGCCTCCGATGACGCCGGACTCACCACGGGGCTCAGGGGGCGCGAAAACAGCGGGGCCCCGCCTCCCGGAGGGGAGACGGGGCCCGGCGTGCACGGCGTCGGTCAGGAGCCGACGACGTCCAGCTTGATCGTCGCGGAGACCTCGGGGTGCAGGCGGACCTGGACCTTGTGGCTTCCGACGGCCTTGATCGGGTTCTTGATCTCGATCCGGCGCTTGTCCAGCTCGGGACCACCGGTCGCCTTGACGGCGTCGGCGATGTCCGCGGGCGTGACCGAGCCGAACAGGCGGCCACCCTCGCCGGCGCGCTGCTTGAGGCGCACGGTGAGCGCGTTGACGCGGCCCGCGACCTGCTGGGCCTCGTCCAGCGTGCGGATGTCACGCGCGGAGCGCGCGCGCTGGATCAGGTCGATCTGCTTCTGACCGCCGCGCGTCCACCGAATGGCGAACCCGCGGGGCAGCAGGTAGTTGCGACCGTAGCCGTTCTTCACCTCGACGACATCGCCGGGGGCTCCGAGACCGTTGACCTCGTGGGTCAGAATCAGCTTCACGACAAAAACCTCCCTCGGATATCGCCGTTAGCGGGCGGTGCTGGTGTAGGGCAGCAGGGCCACCTCGCGCGCGTTCTTGATCGCGGTCGCGACGTCGCGCTGGTGCTGGGTGCAGTTACCCGTGACGCGGCGGGCGCGGATCTTGCCGCGCTCGGAGATGAACTTGCGGAGAAGCGTGGTGTCCTTGTAGTCGATGTAGGACTGCTTCTCCTGGCAGAAGAGGCAAACCTTCTTCTTGGGCTTGCGCGCTGCCGGCTTAGCCATCGTGGTGCTCCTTCGCAAGAGCCCCGGGGTCCTCCCGGGGATGGTCTGATGTGGAAAGGGGTCTGGCGCCTCGGGGCGCCGGACGGGGTACTGCCGCGGTTAGAACGGGGGCTCGTCGGAGAAGCCCCCGCTTCCGCCACCGAAACCGCCGCCACCGCCGCCGCCGTTGGTCGCCCACGGGTCGTCGGCCGGGGGGCCGCTGCGGCCTCCGCCGCCCTGCGCCCCGCCGAAGCCGCCGCCCTGGTTCCCGTAGCCGCCGCCCTGGGGCTGGCCGCCACCGAAACCGCCGCCGCCAGCACCACCGCCGAAGCCTCCGCCGCCGCCGCCACCCTGGCGCTGCGACTTGGTCACCTTGGCGGTGGCGCTGCGCAGGGCCGGGCCGACCTCGTCGACGTCGATCTCGAAGACGGTCCGCTTCTCACCCTCGCGGGTCTCGTACGAGCGCTGCTTCAGTCGGCCCTGCACGATGACGCGCATGCCGCGCTGAAGGCTCTCGGCCACGTTCTCCGCGTACTGCCGCCAGACGGTGCAGGTGAGGAACATGGACTCGCCGTCCTTCCACTCCCCCGACGCGCGGTCGAAGGTGCGGGGCGTCGAGGCCACACGGAAGTTGGCGACCGCGGCTCCACTGGGAGTGAAGCGCAGTTCAGGGTCGTCGACCAGGTTGCCGACGAGCGTGATCTGGGTTTCGCCTGCCATGGATGGGCTCCGGTTCGAGGTAGTCGGATCAGGCGGTTTCGCCTGTTCCCCCGATCATCCGCGCCACCACTGACATAACGGCCAGGTCGAGGAGCGGAGTCGGGGCAGGGGGTGGCGACGGGATGCCGCCTAGTGGACCTCGGGGCGGAGCACCTTGGTGCGGAGCACGGCCTCGGCGATACCGAGCTGGCGGTCCAGCTCCTTGACCGTGGCGGGCTCGGCGGTGAGGTCGACCACCGCGTAGATGCCCTCGGCGTTCTTGTCGATGTCGTAGGCGAGACGGCGCTTGCCCCAGATGTCGACCTTCTCCACCGAGCCGCCGTCGTTGCGGACGACACCCAGGAAGTTCTCCAGCGACGGGGCGACGGTGCGCTCGTCGAGGTTGGGGTCGAGGATGATCATGAGTTCGTAACGACGCATAGGCGTACGTTCCTCCTCTGGACTGTCGCGGCCATGGAATCTCCATAGCAGGAGGGCAGGAGTCCGGGACGGGTTCCGCGCCGCGGGGGCGGGCGTCGCGCGGACTCTGAGCCATACGGGAACCAAGATTACCAGCAGCCGCGCACCTCCCGGTGCGGCCTGTGGACGGACCCCGGGTGCACGCGAAGGGGGCCGGTGCGCTCCACGCGCACCGGCCCCCTCTCCCATCCGGAACCGGGTCAGTCGTTCCGGCCGAGGATGATCATCCTGTTGGCCCCGCTCCCGGCTTCGTTCGCCCGGCCCCAGGGCCAGGTCTCACCGTCTCCGCCTTCCTGCTCCGGGTCCGTGGCGTCGCCGCTCGGCTCGGTCCCCTCACAGTGCGGAGGCGCGTTCGGGTTGTTGAGGCACTCCGGCGGAACGTCGGTGTCCGGGCTCTCCGGGCAGTCCCGGCCGATCCCGGGTTCACAGGGCTCGTCGGTCTGCTCGTCCTGGCACTCCGGGGAGTCGGGCATCGCCGGATCGCACTCCGCCGGGCTCTCGCTCGGGGACTCCTCGACCGTGGGCTCGTCGCTCGGCTCGTCGCTCGGCTCGGCGCTCGGGGACGGCGTGGGCAGGAAGCGCTGATCCGTACCGACGTAGGCGGGCGGCGGGAACTGCGCCGGTTCGACGCCCTCCATGGCGGTCGTCATGAACTCGCGCCACACCCTGGCCGAGGTGGTGCCACCGAAGATCTCGCCCGCGGTCTGGCCGTCGAACTCCAGGGGCTGGCTGGCGTCCGCACGGCTCAGGCCCACCGCCGCGACCAGCTGCGGCGTGTAGCCCACGAACCACGCGGAGACCGCGTCGCTGGAGGTACCGGTCTTGCCCGCGACGGGGCGCCCGTCGGGCAGCGCGGCGTTCTCGCCGCCGCCGCCGTCGACCACCTGGGTCATGGCGTAGGTGACGTCGGCCGCGACCTCCGAGGTGACCACCTGCTCGCCTTCCTCCAGCAGGTCGGCGTCGTCGGGTTCGATGACCTCTCCCTCGGCGGTGCGCAGCTCGGTGACCATGTGCGCCGGGCGGTGCACGCCGCCCGCGGCGAAGGTGGAGTAGCCCTCGGCCTGGTCCAGCGCGCTCACCTGGTGGGTGCCCAGCGCGATGAGCGGCCCCTGGGCGGAGGTCTCGGTCTGCTCCTGGGCCACACCGGCCTGGACCGCGAGCTCGTCCACCGCGGCCGGGCCCAGTTGCACCGCCAGCTCCACGAACGGGGTGTTGATCGAGTCGGCGGTGGCCTGGATCAGGTTGACCTCGCCGTAGCTGGCGCCTCCGGCGTTGATGACCTCGCTTTGCAGTCCCGGGAACTCCTGGGGGGAGTCGCCGTCGAACGTGCTCCGGAGGCTGATGCCGCTCTCGAGCGCGGTGGCGAGCACGTAGGGCTTGTAGGACGAACCCGCCTGCGTCCGGTGGGTCAGCGAGTTGTTGACGTCCTCGACCACGTTGTCGCCCCCGTGGAAGGCGACGATCTGCCCCGTGGCGGGATCGACCGCGGTCAGGCCCATCATCGTGTCCTCGGGGGTCTCCGGCAGGACGCCGAAGGAGCTGCGCGCCGCGTCCATGAGCGCGGGGTCCAGCGAGGTCTGCACGACGAAGCCCTGGGTGGCGATGTCCTGGGCGGTGATCCCGGAGTAGCGCTCCTCGATCTCCTGGACGACCGCCTGGCGGACGTAGTCGGCCTTGGGGTCGTACTCCTCCTCCTCGCCCTCCTCGGTGCCGTACGGAACGAGCTCGGGGATCTCCAGGGCCTCGGCCTCCGCCCGGGGCAGTCCGAGGTCGGAGTCCTCCTCGTGCATGAGCGCCAGCTGCTCCTGCACGTAGGGCCAGCGCTCCTCGGTGAGGTAGGTCCTGGTCCAGTCGCCCATCTCGCCCTGGAAGTTGCTGGGCATCTGGATGATGATGCCCAGGAAGGCGCCCTCGGCGTCGGTCAGCTCGTCCAGGTCCTTGCCGAAGTAGGACTGGGAGGCCATCTGGATGCCCAGGGAGTTGCGGCCGAAGTAGATGGTGTTGAGGTAGGTCGAGAGGATCTCCTCCTTCTCCATCTGCTGGTTGAGCTTGATGGAGATGAAGATCTCGCGGATCTTGCGGATGTACTGGTTGTCGATCTCCAGGTCGCTGTAGTAGTTCCGCGCCATCTGCTGGGTGATGGTGGAACCGCCGCCCGCCTCGCCTCCGGAGAGGAGTGCGCGCCCGATGCCGGAGATGCTGATGCCGGGGTCGGTGTAGAAGGTGCGCTGCTCGGCGGCGAGCACGCCGTTGATGACCGTCTGCGGGATGTCCTCGCTCTGGACCTCGACCCGCCTGACCTCGCCCGTGGTGACCGCGACCTCGGGTTCGGCGTCGCCCTCCGGAGCCCACATGATCTGGGTGGCGGACAGCTGGGTGTCCGCCTTGGCGTCCAGCTCGTTCACGTCCGGAGCGGTGGCGTACAGGATCGCGAAGGTGGCCACGCCGCCGATGATCATCAGGCCGAAGACGGCCAGGGCGGGCTTCCACGCCTTGGACAGGAAGCGCTTGAACCAGGGGCGGTCGTCCGGCTCCTCGTCACGGGAGCGGCGTCGGCCGCCTCCCCGGCCTCCTCTGCCTCCTCCGCCGCCGGCAGCGGCGCGGGAGCCCCGGCCCGGGGCGCGCCGCCCCTCGGAACGGGCGGCGTTCTCGCGGTCGCGGCCGCGGTCCCGGGGGTCGCGGGGGTCTCGGGGGTCTCGCGGCCCGGAACCGGCCGCCCTGCGGCGGCCGCGGGGGTCCTCGTCCGGGCGGCGGCGCTGTCCCTCGGGACGGCGCGGGCGCTCGCCCTCGGAACGGCGGCCGGAGCGCTCTCCGTCCTGGGGTCGCCGGGGGCGCTCGCCCTCGGGGCGGCGGCGGGGGCGGTCACCGTCCGCGGGGGCGCGGCGCTCTCCCTCGGGGCGGCGGGGGCGGTCGCCCTCGGAACGGCGGCGGCCCTCGGAACGGGCCTCCTGCTCCGGGGGGCGTCGGCGGCGCGGGCGCTCGGGCCCGGCGTCGTCTCCCCAGAAGCCGTCACCGGCGTCCGGGCGGCGGCGGCCTCCGGAGGGTTCGTCCCGGGGCGGGCCGTCGGCCCGGCGCCGTCCGCCGCCGCCGCGCGAGCCGTCGGCCGGGCCGTCGGCCCGGCGACGGCCGCCATCGGCGTTCCGTCGTCGTTCGGTACTCATGTGGTCCTCGATTGCCTCTCACGGCCGGTCGGCCTGACGATTCCTTGGTGGAAACGGGGGGACGGTCCCCCTGGGGGATCGGTGATCCGCGACCTGCTTCTCGCGATGACTGGCGTGGACCGGACCGGCGTGGCCGTGTCCAACGCTGTGCCTGTCGTTCAAGGCTTCATAAAGGACGCCCGAAGGCGGGCGGGGGTTTTCACACAGGTCGCGAAGACGTAAGCCGCTTCTTCCTCCTGGTCGTTGGCCTGCGGGAGCGACAGCCCTCGGTGCTCGGTGCCTACGGAAACGCCGCCGAGGCAGGGGCTGGGTCCGGGGGCTCTACCGGCTACGCACGCAAATCACAGGTCACGTTAGAGCGATCGAACGGTATAGCACAACCCACGCGCGAGGTTATCGCGCGTCCTGGGACACCTGGTCATGTTCCGCCGGGAAACGCCCGTTGTGCCAGTTCAGAACAGGCGAAGCGAACGCCGGCGAGCCGACCGGGCGACAACCCGCCCGAGAGGTGTTCGGTGTCGACGCTGGTGGGGATGGGTGTGTGAGATTTTCCCCGCAGGATTCCGGGGGTTCACGGACGGCGGCCGACGTCCGGGCCCGCGCACGCGGACACGTGTCACAGGTCTGGCATACGGGCCCGCAGGTGGGCGGGGATAGAGTCAGAACTGAACAAAACAGCCAGACATGCATGTTCCCCCTGCGGTTCCCGGTCGCGGGACGCGAACCGTGCCCGGTCGTCCGCCGAGGACGGCGGAGTGGCACGGGGGGCTCCGCGCGCCGGACACCGCCCGCCGGGGGCGGTGCGGGACGGTGGGCGGGAACAGAAACGCCGTGTGCGCTGCTGACCACATACGGGAAACGAACGCGGGGCGACGGGACCCGGAACCGCCGTCGGCGCGGTCCCGTCGTCGTGCGCCGTGGAATCCATGTTCGCGAACAAGAAGGAGCAAGGACCAATGGGTTCGGTACGTGTAGCCGTCGTGGGCGTCGGCAACTGTGCGGCGTCGCTCGTCCAGGGCGTGCACTACTACAAGGACGCCAACCCCGAGTCCCGGGTACCAGGCCTGATGCACGTGCAGTTCGGCCCGTACCACGTGCGCGACATCGAGTTCGTCGCAGCCTTCGACGTGGACGCCAAGAAGGTCGGACACGACCTGGCCGACGCCATCACGGCCAGCGAGAACAACACCGTCAAGATCTGCGACGTGCCGCCGACCGGCGTCACCGTCATGCGCGGACCGACCTACGACGGACTCGGCAAGTACTACCGCGAGATCATCCAGGAGTCCCCCGAGGACGCGGTGGACGTGGTCGCGGCCCTCAAGGCCAGCAAGGCCGACGTGCTCGTGTCCTACCTGCCGGTGGGCTCGGAGGAGGCCGGCAAGTTCTACGCCCAGTGCGCGATCGACGCGGGCGTCGCCTTCGTCAACGCCCTGCCGGTGTTCATCGCCTCCGACCCCGAGTGGGCCGAGAAGTTCACCAGAGCCGGTGTGCCGATCATCGGCGACGACATCAAGTCGCAGATCGGCGCGACCATCACCCACCGGGTGCTGTCCAAGCTGTTCGAGGACCGCGGTGTGATCGTGGACCGCACGTACCAGCTCAACTTCGGCGGCAACATGGACTTCAAGAACATGTTGGAGCGCGACCGCCTGGAGTCCAAGAAGATCTCCAAGACGCAGTCCGTCACCTCCCAGATCCCCCACGAGCTGAAGGCCGGTTCGGTGCACATCGGCCCGTCGGACCACGTGCCGTGGCTGGACGACCGCAAGTGGGCCTACATCCGCCTGGAGGGACGCGCGTTCGGCGACGTGCCGCTGAACCTGGAGTACAAGCTGGAGGTCTGGGACTCCCCCAACTCCGCGGGCATCATCATCGACGCGGTCCGCGCCGCCAAGATCGCCAAGGACCGCGGCATCGGCGGCCCGATCCTGGGCCCGTCCTCCTACTTCATGAAGTCCCCGCCCGAGCAGTACAGCGACGCCGAGGCCCACGAGAAGGTCGAGCAGTTCATCTTCGACCAGCCCGGTGGCGCTGACGAGTAGGGCGTTCAGGCGGGCGGCCCCGGCGCACGGCCGGGGCCGGTTCCTCCCCGGGGCCGCCCCGGCCCCGGGCACGGCCTACGCTTGGTGCCGTGTCCTTCTTCGGTGATCTGCGCGTGGTCCTGCGGGGACCCCGGTTCCGTCGCCTGTTCGGCACCCGGCTGGTGGCGCAGTTCTCCGACGGGGTGTACCAGGCCGGGCTGGCGGGCTTCGTCTTCTTCACCCCCGAGCAGCACACCAGCGCCGGCGCCGTCGCCGCGGCCTTCGCCGTGCTGCTCCTGCCGTTCTCGGTGGTGGCGCCGTTCGCCGGGGTGCTGATCGACAGGTGGCCCCGGCGCCAGATCCTGCTGCTGTCCTCCCTGGCCAAGGCGGCGCTCGCGGTGGCGAGCGCGTTCCTGGTGTCGGAGGGCGAGAGCCCGGCCTTCCTCCTCGCCGCGCTCCTGGTGCTGAGCGTCAACCGCTTCTTCCTGTCCGGGCTGTCCGCCGGGCTGCCCTACGTGGTGGCCCGGGACAAGCTGATGATGGCCAACGCGGTCACGCCGACCAGCGGTACCGCGGCGAGCTTCCTGGGCGCGGGGGCGGGCGCCGCGATCGGGCTGCTCGGCGGCGAGGACGCCCTGGGCACCGGGCTCATCCTGTTCGTGGCCGCGCTCGGCTTCGCCGGGGCGGCGCTGGTCTCCCTCACCCTCGGCCACGACGAGCTGGGACCGCACCTGGAGCGGGAGCCGGACGAGGTCTCGGCGGCCGTGCGCAACGTGGTGCGGGGCATGGTCTCGGGGGTGCGCCACCTCTGGGCGCGCCCGGACGCCCGCGACGCGCTGATCACGATCGGCGGCCACCGTGTGCTGTTCGGGATCTCCACGCTGCTGACGCTGCTGCTGTACAACAACACCTTCACCGGCGGCGGCGTGGCCGGGCTGGCCGGTTTCTCGGTGGCGATGGGCCTGTCGGGGGCGGGGTTCCTCGTGGGCGCGGTGGCCACCCCGTGGGCGACCGCCCGGATGGCCCCGGGGACGTGGATCGCCCTGCAACTGGCGGCGGCGTCCGTGGTCCTGGTGGTGTTCGGGCTGCCCTTCTCCCCCGTGCTCTTCCCCGTGGCCGCGTTCGCGCTGGGCTTCGTCTCGCAGGGGGTCAAGGTCACCGTCGACACGTTGGTTCAGCGACATGTCGACGACGCGTTCCGGGGGCGGGTGTTCTCGGTGTACGACGTGCTGTTCAACGCCACGTTCGTCCTGGGCGCGGCGCTGGCCGCCGCGCTGGTACCGCCGTCGGGCATCAGTCCCGCGGTGGTCGTCGCGATGGCCGCGGCCTACCTGGCGATGGGCGCCGCCTGGGTCGTGCGCGGGCGCCGCGCCACCGCCGCCGAGGCGGAGCGCGAGACCGCGTAGCGCCTTGTCGACCTGGCGACAGGTCGCCTTGTCGCCCAGCGGCTGGCCTCGGACCGAGGTGTCACCCGCGGCCGTGCCCAACGCCTCACAGGTGCTCGGCCGCCCAGGCGCGCAGCTCCTCGGTCGCGGCCTCCCTGCCCATCGGGCCGTTCTCCAGGCGCAGCTCCAGCAGGAAGCGGTACGCGCGGCCGACCACGGGCCCCGGCTTGATCCCCAGGATCTCCTGGATCTCGTTGCCGTCCAGGTCCGGGCGGATGCGGTCCAGCTCCTCCTGCTCGGCGAGCAGCTCGATGCGCCGCTCGATGTCGTCGTAGGAGCGCGCCAGCGCCGTCGCCTTGCGGCGGTTGCGGGTGGTGCAGTCGGCGCGGGTGAGGATGTGCAGCCGCTCCAGCTGCGCACCGGCGTCGCGGGCGTACCGGCGGACCGCGGAGTCGGTCCACTCGCCCTTGCCGTAGCCGTGGAACCTCAGGTGCAGTTCGACCAGGGTGCTGACGTCGGACACCACGTCCTTGGGGAAGCGCAGCGCGGTGAGCCTCTTGCGGCTCATCGAGGCGCCCACCACCTCGTGGTGGTGGAAGGTCACCCGGCCCCCGGACTCGAAGGCGCGTGTCCTGGGCTTGCCGACGTCGTGCAGCAGCGCCGCCAGGCGCAGCACCAGGTCGGGCTCGTGGCCCCGCTTCTCCTCCAGCTCGATCGCCTGGTCCAGGACGGTGAGCGAGTGCTCGTAGACGTCCTTGTGCCGGTGGTGCTCGTCGATCTCCAGGCGCAGCTTGGGGATCTCCGGCAGCACGTGCTGGGCGATGCCCAGCTCCACCATGAGCTCGACGCCGCGGTGCGGGTCGGGGCTGAGCATGAGCTTGGTCAGCTCGTCGCGGACCCGCTCGGCGGAGACGATGGAGAGCCGGTCGGCCATGCCCCGGGCGGCCTCGGCCACCTCGGGCGCCAGGGTGAAGCCGAGCTGGGCGGCGAAGCGGACCGCGCGCATGATGCGCAGCGGGTCGTCGCTGAAGGAGTCCTCGGGCCTTCCGGGGGTGCGCAGCACCTTGTCCCGCAGGTCGGACAGGCCGCCGAACGGGTCGACGAACTCCAGGCCGGGCAGGCGCACCGCCATGGCGTTGACGGTGAAGTCGCGGCGCAGCAGGTCGTCGTGGATGTCCGTGCCGTAGGCCACCTCGGGCTTGCGGGACTTGGGCGAGTAGGACTCGCTGCGGTAGGTGGTGATCTCCAGCTGGAGACCCTTCTTGCGCAGGCCCACGGTGCCGAAGTCGATGCCGACGGTCCACACGGAGTCGGCCCAGCCGTCCACGAGTTCCAGGATGCGCTGGGGCACCGCGTCGGTGGTCAGGTCCACGTCGTTGGCGGGCCTGCCGAGGAGCGCGTCGCGCACCGGCCCGCCGACGAGGGCGAGCTGCTGGCCGTGCGCGGCGAAGCGGTCGCCGAGCTCCTCCGATACGGTCGGGAAGGAGTCCGCCAACGCCGTGATCGCCGCACGCTGCGCGCCGCTCAGCGCACCCGCGCCCGGCGCGTCCCCGGCGTCCGGCTGCTGGACGGCGTCGCTCTCCCGCGAAAACTCTGTGTTCGGCACACCACGAGACTAGGCGGCGCCCGAAGCAAACCGCGAATCGCTTCCACCTCCCGGTACCGGGCCGTACAGGGATCGGCGGGCGCCCCCCCGGGNGGTCCCCCGTACACGCCGCGCGGCGGCCGCGACCCGACTCCACGCACGGGGAAGGCGGTATCTTCGAGGGGAGTGGTAGGACGCCCTGGTTGCCCCGCGTCCGCCCGACCCGCGTACGCCGTGTGCGCCGTGCGGGTACTTCCGACCGTCCCCCCGCACCGCGTCACCGGCGGGACGGCCACCTGGACCCGAGTCAGGAAACCGGTCAAGCGTTGCGTCGATTTGCCTCCGCGACGGTGGTCATGGCCTTCACCACCGCGCTGCTTCCGATACCGGCCACGTCCGCGGACGCGGAGCCCGAAGAGGCCGCCGATCCGCTCGTCGTCGAGCGCGTCACACCGGACGCGGCCGACGAGGACAGCACCCTGCGGATCACCGGCGAGGTGACCAACACCACCTCAGAGGACCTGAGCGACGTCAGCGTGCGGCTCAGCTACTCGCGGCACCCCTTCAGCGACCGCGGCGAACTGGACGAGTTCGCCTCGGGAGAGGGCTGGCAGCCCAACGCGCCGGGGCCCGACGAGGAGGTCGCCGCGGCGCTGGCCCCCGAGGCCAGCGCCGAGTACTCCCTGAGCACTCCGGTCGAGGACCTCGGCCTGGACTCCTACGGCGTGTACCCGCTGGTCGTCGAGGCCGTGGACGGGGACGGCCAGGTCATCGGCTCCCAGCACACCTTCCTCCCCTACACGGGCGGGGGGGACGATGTCCCCTCCGTCGACATCGCGTGGGTGTGGCCGCTGATGGCGCCGCCCCAGCGCGCGGACGAGAACACCTTCCTCAACGACGACCTGCACTCGTCGGTCACCGCCGACGGCCGCCTGGGCCGCCTGCTGGCCGCGGGGGCGCAGGCGCCGGTGTCCTTCGAGGCCGGTGAGGAGGACCTGGTCGAGCTGCTGGGCCTGGGCGAGGAGTCCGAGGAGCCCTCCGAGGGCACGGCCACCGCGGAGGAGACCGCGGAGGCCCTCCCCACGGAGGAGGCCACCGGCGAGGGCGCGGAGAACGCCGAGGACGAGGACGGGTCCGCCGAGGAGATCACCGAGCGTACCGAGGGGGTCCCGGTCACCTGGGCCGTGGACCCCGGCACGCTCGACGACATCCTGCGCATGGCCTCCTCGGGGCACGCGATCGTGGAGGACCCCCTCGCGGTGCCCGCCGAGTCCGAACCCGTGCGGCACGAGGTCGAGGCCAACGAGGCGGCCCAGGTGTGGCTGCGCGAGGCCCGCCGCGTGCTGGCCGCCGACAACGTCGTGGCCACCCCCTACGCCCGGGCCGACCTGGCCGCCCTGCTGCGCAACGACATGGGCTCCGACGCCGAGGCGGCCCTGAGGGTCGGCCAGGAGGCGGTCCTGAGGGCACTGGAGACGGAGGCCGACGAGACCTTCGCCCTGCCCCCGAACGGCCTGATGGACCGGGGCGTCTACCAGCTGCTCGCCTCGCACGGCGCGACCCGCTTCCTGCTGGACGAGGACGCCATGCCCGCCGCGTCCTGGCTGTCCACGACCCCCACCGCGCAGGCCCCGCTGCCCGCGCCGGAGGAGGAGACCTCCGAGGAGCCGTTCGCGCTGGTCGCCGACGAGGGCATCACCGACGTGCTGTCCATGCCCAACGGGGAGCCGGGCCAGTCCGAGCTCGCGCTCCAGCGCTTCGCCGCCGAGACCGCGATGATCGCGGGCGAGAACGCCGGGAGCGACCGGGTGGTCGTCGCCTCGCCGGAGTCCGACTGGAACCCCGGCACCGAGTTCGCCCGGGGCGTGCTGGCCGCCTCCGAGGACCTGCCGTGGCTGTCCCCGCAGAGGCTGGACGAGGTCGAGCTGCCCGACGCCGGTGAGCGCGAGCGGACCCGCCGGTCCCTGACCTACCCCGACAGCGCGTACGAGGAGGAGCTCAGCTCCACCTACCTGGAGCTGGTCGAGGACGTGAGCCGGGACGTGCGCCTGTTCAACAGCGTCCTGGTCGGCGACAGCGACCCGTTCCGCCCGGCGCTGCTGCGCCTGGAGTCGGTGTACTGGAGGGAGGAGGAGGCCATGGCGGGCGCCACCCGCTCCCTGGTCGCGCAGGACGTGCAGGACCGCATGAACGACGTGCGGGTCATCCCCGGCGAGCCGGTCACCCTGGCCAGCCGGACCGGCACCACCGGCATCCTGGTCGCCAACGACCTGGAGGAGGAGACCGTCTTCGTGCACCTGTCGGTCTTCTCCGAGAACTCCGACCGCCTGAGCGTCGGCGAGTACAACCACTCCTTCGAGCTGGAGCCGGGCACCAGGACCACGGTGTACATCCCGCTGTCGGCCCGGGTCAACGGCCGCACCGTCCTCAACGTGGGCCTGCAGAACTCCGAGGGCGAGCCGATCAGCAGCCAGGACGTCGAGATCCCGGTGAACGCCACCGGTCTGGGCACCCAGGCGCTGGCCATCAGCGGTATCGGCCTGCTGATCCTCGTCGCGGCCCTGGCCCCGCGCGCGCTGCGCAAGTGGGTCCGCCGCAAGGCCGCGGCCGGGACCGCCGGAACCCCCGAGGCCGCGGGGACCGCCGCCGGGGCGGACCGGGACGGCGAGAACACCGCGGACCCCGCGGGCGTCCCACACTCCGAGGGAACGTCCTCCGAGGACCCGTCCGGGGGCGACCCCTCCGCGGCGGACCGGGACACCGCCTCCGACACGGCGGGGGACCCCTCCCCGGCCGAGGAGGCGGGCGGGGACGAGGACGCCTCCCCCGCCGAGGGGGCCGAGGGGGCCGAGGACGCGGAGCGGCCGGAGGACCCCTCCGGCCCCGAGGAAGCCGACTCCACAGCCGCGGCGCCGGGCGGCGCGGAGCGGGGCCGCGACGGCACGGGCACGTGACCCAGCGGTTCCGGAGAGGGTGACATGGCTCCCTACCGACAGGACGCCATGTCGACACACCCGCACGTCTCCATGTCGGCGCACGCGGCCCGCACCCGCGTGGCCGACCCGCGGACGCCGGACCACGGCGCCGCGGCCGGACATTCCCCAGTCGGACGAAAGGAAGCCTGATCCACGGTGGTCACCGACTCTTCGAACGGCGGCGGGAAGCACCGCCGACGCCCCCAGCCGCAAGCCCCGCTCCCGAGCGCGGTCCGTCCCGGAAGCGGCCCCGCGCCCACCTTCGAGGAGGGTGATGTGCCGGGTCCCGTCACCGACACCACCACCGCCCCCGCGGGCGGGTCCGGGGGGGACTCCGGCGGCGGCTCCGACCAGGGCGGGAACACCGGGTCGGGCGGCGGCGGCATGATGCGCTCCAGCGCCATCATGGCCGTGGGCACCCTGGCCTCCCGGATCACCGGCTTCGCCCGCACCATCGTGCTCGGCGCCGCCATCGGCACCCACCTGCTCGGTGACGCCTACCACACGGCGCACACGATCCCCTTCATCCTCAACGACCTGCTCATCGGCGGGCTGATGGCCAGCGTCATCATCCCGTTCCTGGTCAAGCGGCGTAAGCGGGACGCGGACGGCGGCAAGGCCACCGAGGACCGCCTGTTCACCACCACGCTGCTGGCGCTGCTGCTGCTCACCGCGGTCGCGATCGCGGCGGCCGAGTTCCTCATCTGGCTGTACGGCTCCCGGTTCACGCCGATCCAGTTCGACGCCTCCGTCCACCTCGCGCGGTACCTGCTGGCGCAGATCTTCTTCGTGGGCATGAGCGGCCTGCTGAGCGCCATGCTCAACACCCGGGGCAGGTTCGGCGCGGCCGTGTGGGCCCCGGTGCTGAACAACCTCGTCATCATGAGCGTGGCGGGCGTGTTCCTGTGGGTGGCCGGTCCGGGCCGCACCCCCGAGACCGTCACCGACGGCCAGCTGACCCTGCTGGGCGCGGGCACCGCGGCCGGCATGGCGCTCCAGGCGGTGGTGCTGTTCGTGGCCCTGTCCCGCACCGGCTACCGCTGGCGCCCTCGCATGGACCTGCGCGGCTCCGGGCTCGGCGAGGCGGTGCGCACCGCCGGGTGGATGATGCTCTACACCCTGCTCACCCAGGCCGGGCTGTGGATCACCACCAACATCGCCAACGCCGCGAACGTGGCGAGCATCAGGGAGGGCCTGGACGTCGGCGCGGGCATCAGCGCCTACAACCTGGCGTACCAGCTCTTCCAGCTGCCGTACGCGATCATCGCGGTCTCCCTCATCACCGTGCTGCTGCCCCGGATGAGCGCCCACGCCGACGACCACGACTGGAACGCCGTGCGCGCGGACTTCTCCCGCACCCTGCGCGTCTCCGCGTTCGTGCTGGTGCCGACCGCCTTCGCGGTGGCGATGTTCGCCGAGCCGCTGTCCGTCCTGGCCTTCGCGCGCGGGTCCATCTCGGTGGACGACGCGGAGAGCATCGGCCAGATCCTCGCGGTCATGTCGCTGGGCCTGGTGCCCTTCACCGTGTTCCAGCTCATGCTGCGCGTGTTCTTCGCCATGGGCGACACCCGCACCCCCGCGATGATCGCCATCGCCAACCTGGCCGTGCACAGCGCCCTGGCGCTGACGTCCTACCTGGTGCTTCCGCCGAACCTGGTGGTCGTGGGCGTGGCCGCGGGCTTCATGGTCTCGTTCCTGTCCGGGCTGACCATCGCCGGCCTCGTGCTGAGCCGGCGCATCGGGGGGCTTGACGGCAAGCACGTCATTGGCACATTGTTGCGCCTGCACCTGGCCGTCGTCCCGAGCATCGCGGCCGGCCTCGGTGTGCTCTGGGCCTTCGACACCTACGTGGGCCCCGGTCTGGCCACCTACGTCGGCGCCCCGGCCGCCGGATGCGTCCTGGGCGCGCTGCTCTTCCTGGGGTGCGCGCGGCTGCTGCGCGTCCCGGAGCTGACCGGGGCCGTGGAACTGATCCGCGCCCGGCTGCGTCGTTGATGCCGTAACGCCCTTCCCCGGCTCTGACCCGCCGAGGTCCCCGAAGCCGCCCGAACGAGAGTGAAGGACAGCACGACGGTGTCCAGCGACCTGCCGCAGCAGACGTTCCCCGGGGACGCCGATCCGCCCGACGGGGACAGACCCCGTCGGCGGCCCGCCATGGTGATGCCGGAGGACGTGCTCGACACCTACGAGCGCGAGGAGCCGGGGACCGAGCCCGAGACCGGACTGCACACGCTCCGGGACCCGAGCGACATCGGTGACGTGGGTACCGCCGACCGTCTGGAGGACGGCGACGAGATCGGCGGCACCTCCCACACGGCGCCGGGCAACCTCGCCCGGTCGAGCGCGATCATGGCGCTGGGCACCATCGTCTCCCGTGTCACGGGGTTCGTGCGCACCATCATCCTGGCGGCGGCGATCGGCACCCAGCTGCTGGGCGACGCTTACCAGACCGCGGGCATGGTCCCGTACATGATCTACGACCTGCTCATCGGCGGGTTGCTGGCCAGCGTGTTCGTGCCGTTCCTGGTCAAGCGGCGCAAGCTGGACGCCGACGGGGGCGACGGCGTCGAGCAGCGCCTGGTCACCCTGATGCTGCTGGTGCTGTTCGCCCTCACGCTGGTGTCGGTGCTGGTCGCGGAGTGGTTCATCCGCATCTACGCGGGCGGCTTCTCCGGGGCCCAGTACGAGGTCTCGGTCGTCCTGGCCCGGTACCTGGTCACGCAGATCTTCTTCATCGGCGCGAGCGGGCTGGCCAGCGCGATGCTCAACGCGCGCAACAGGTTCGGCGCGCCCATGTGGGCGCCGGTGCTGAACAACGTGGTCATCATCGGCGTCTGCGTGTGGTTCCTGAACCTCGCCGGTCCGGGGCGCACCCCCGAGACCGTCACCGAAGGCCAGCTGATGCTGCTGGGACTGGGCACGGCCCTGGGGCAGGTGGTCCAGGCCGCCGTCCTGGTGTGGGCGCTGGCCGCGGCGGGCTTCCGCTGGCGCCCGCGCCTGGACCTGCGGGGCTCGGGCCTGGGCGAGGCGGCCGGAGCCGCCTCGTGGATGATGCTCTACATCGTCGTCGCGCAGGTGGGGGCGCTGGTCTCCACCAACGTGGCCACCCGCGCGGGCGCCCTGTCCGCCGAGGCGGGCTTCGACTCCGGCGCGGGCATCGCGGCGTACAAGTTCGCGTCGATGCTCTTCCAGCTCCCGTACGCGGTCATCGCGGTCTCGGTGATCACCGCGCTGCTGCCCAGGATGAGCGAGCACGTCGCCGCGGGCCGCAAGGACCAGGTGCGCAGCGACTTCTCACGCGGCTTCCGGCTGTCCTCGGTGCTGATCGCGCCGCTCTCGGTCGCGATGATCGTCTTCGCGGTCCCGTTCTGCGTGCTGATCTACGCGCAGGGCAGCACGAGCGCGGAGGACGCGGCCGCGATCGGGCGCATCCTCATGGTCTTCTGCGTGATGCTGATCCCGTTCACGCTCTTCCAGCTCCAGATGCGCGTGTTCTACGCTCTGGGCGACACCCGGACCCCGGCCCTGGTGTCGATCCCCTCCGAGATCGCCCACGCGACCACGGCGATCGGCCTGCTGTTCCTTGTGGAACCGCAGCACGTCGTGGTGTGGCTTCCCGTACCGTACGGCCTGTACTACATCGTCGGCTCCGTCGTCATGTGGTACATGCTGCACCGACGGCTCAACGGCCTGGACGGGCGCCGGACCGCGGCCACGCTGCTCCGGCTGCACCTGGCCGCCGTCCCGTCGGCGGCCTTCGGGGTGGCGATGATCCACCTCTTCCGGGACCTGCCGGGCGAGGTCTGGCCGGGTCTGGCGGCGATGGCGGCGGGAGGCGTCGTCGGAGCCGTGCTGTTCGTGGTGACCGCAAGGTTCCTGAATGTGACAGAAGTCACATCATTCCTCGATTTGCTCAAAACCCGGTTGCGACGCCGCTGATCACCAGGAACAGCTGAGGTTGGGCGGGCCCGCTCCGTTACGCACCGGAAGGTGGCCGAGTATCCGTTGTCCTCCGAAGATGCTGTTCACGCGTCCTAGCATGGACAGGCATCGCTTTACCGCTACCGCATTGTTCAACCGAACTGCCCGAAGGGAGGCTGGGGACAGCAGGCAGGGCCGACGGACCCCTCGCGCGCACCCCGTACCGCTCCGGTCCGCAGACGGCCAGGGAGCGCGGACGCACGCGAAACCACGGCACTGGCACCCGTCACTCCCATCATGAGCACCTTCCTCATCGAACCCGGTGCGAAGCTGGCCAACCGCTACCGCCTCGACCAAGTGGTGAGCGAGACCGGCGGCGCCACACGCTGGAAGGCCACCGACGAGACGCTCGCGCGTCCCGTGGCCGTGTGGACCTTCGCCGAGGGCTTCCCGCGCACCTCCGAGGTCGTGCGCGCCGCCCGAGCGACGAGCCGCATCCCCGACGCCCGCGTCACGCAGGTCTTCGACGCCGACGACTCCTCCCCCGTCCCCTACGTGGTCGAGGAGTGGGTCATCGGCTCCTCCCTGACCGACCTCCTCGCGCAGGGCCCCATGGAACCCGAGCGCGCCGCCGGGCTGGTCGCCGAGGCGGCCGAGGCGATCGCCGCCGCGCACGCCGGGGGCCTGCACCACCTGTGCCTGACCCCGAGCAAGCTCATGTGGAGCAGCGGCGGCGCGGTCAAGGTGACCGGCATCGGCGTGGACGCCGCCCTGCTGGGCGCCGGCAACCCCGACCCCGCGGCCACCGACGCCCAGGGGCTGGGCAACCTGCTCTACGCGGCGCTCACCGGGCACTGGCCCGGCGGCCCGCAGAGCGGCCTGCCCGCCGCACCCGAGGGCCCCGCGGGCCCCTACCCTCCCCACCACATCCGCCAGGGCGTCACCGAGCCCCTGGGCACCATCACCACGCGCGCCGCCCTGCCGCAGCTCGCGGGCCAGCTCGTGCCCGGACCGCCGATCACCTCACCTGCCGACTTCTGCGCGGCCATGGCCGAGGTGCCCCGGCTCATCCCCCTGCCCGTCACCCAGGCCGAGTCGGCCCCGCCCGTGCCCGGGACGTCCCGGCGCACCGGCGAGTTCGACAGCACCGGCCCGCGCCGCGGCGCCCGCAACCCCCGGGGCGGCGCGACCGCACGGGACGACCAGGAGTCCCGCCACGGCTCCGTCGGACGGACGGGTTCCACCTCGCGTGGCGGCGCCTCCGTCCGGGGCGGCTCCGAGATCCGTGAACGGTCGGGTCCCTCCCGGATGGAGCAGCGGACCGCGCGCACGCAGCCCTCGCTCCAGAAGATCCTCATCGGTGTGCTGGCCCTGGTGCTGTTCGCCGGTGTGGTCGCCGGCGCCTGGACGGTCGGGACGATGTTCAGCTCCGGCGGGGGCGAGGAGGCACCGCCCGAGGGCGGCGGCGAGCAGGAGTCGGGCGGCGGCGAGGTGGAGCTGAGTCCGCTGGAGATCAGCGGCTCCTCCGGGTTCGACCCGATGGGCGACGGCGACGAGCACTCCGACAACGCGCGCCTCGCGCACGACGGCGACCCGAGCACCGACTGGAGCACCGAGGGTTACAAGGACCCCCTGGAGATGCAGAAGGAGGGCGTGGGCCTGCTGCTGGACCTGGGCTCCAGCCAGGAGGTCCGGGAGGTCGCCCTGACCCTGCCCGAGCACGACCACAGCGTGGAGATCCGGGTCGGCGACGACAACGCGGTCAGCGACCAGGCCGGTCTGGACGCCAACCTGCCCGTCGCCACGGCGGAGACGGTGAACGGCTCCCAGACCGTCGCCCTGGACGAGGGAACCACCGGACGGTACGTGCTGGTCTGGTTCACCGACCTGCCCAACGTGGGCGGCGACTGGCGGGGGACCGTCTACGAGGTCGAGGTAAGCGGTCCCTGACGGACGCCGATGTGTGGGGATATGTGATCAGCGCTGATGGACGCGGTCCAGGAGCTTCCTGACCGGGAGCTGTTGACGAGGCACGCTCAGGGCGACGACCAGGCCTTCTCGGTCCTGGTGCGTCGGCACCGCGAGCGCCTTTGGGCTGTCGCCGTGCGCATGATGGGCGACCGCGAGGAGGCCTCCGACGCCCTCCAGGACGCGTTCCTGTCCGCGTTCCGCGCCGCCGACCGCTTCCGCGGCGAGGCGCAGGTGAGCACGTGGCTGGGCCGGGTCGGGGGGGA
>ANAW01000012.1:0-5036 GCA_000340945.1 Nocardiopsis synnemataformans DSM 44143
ACGAGACCCTGGACGTCATGTCCAACGAGCGGCTCGGCCGCGCGGGAGGGGGGCCGGACCACGCCTCGCAGACCGAGACGCGCCTGGACGTCAACGCCGCGCTGGACCTGCTCCCGCTGGACCAGCGCATGGCGCTGACCCTCGTGGACATGCTCGGCTACCGGGTGGAGGAGGCCGCGCGGATCCTCGACGTGGCGTCGGGGACGGTCAAGAGCAGGTGTGCGCGAGGTCGCGCCAGACTTCTCCCGTCGCTGGCCCATCTGAGGAACCCTCGACAGGCCGGAGACGTCACAACTGGGAGAGGAGGTGCCAACCCATCGTGACGTCCCATCCAGACGTGGAGGCACTCGCCTTCTTCGCCGAGGAGCTCCTGGAGCCCGACGAGGAACGCACCGTCGCAGTCCACATAGACACCTGCGCGACCTGCGCGGCGACCCTGGGGGAACTCACCGGGGTGGCCGAGGCACTGGCCGCCGCACCGGTTCCCGCCCTGCCCCGGGACGTGGCCGACCTCCTCGACCGGCGCGTCGCGGAGGCGGTGCGCGAGCGCGCGGCGGGCGCCTCCGCCGACGCTGGCGCGGGCCCGGGCCCGGGCGCGAGCGCGAGCGCGGCGGAGGGCGCCGAACCGCCGCCGGCCGGGGACGGCCCGCGACCCGGCGGCGCCACGGTGACCCCCCTCACGCGCCGCCCTCGGACCGGGCGGAGCCTCAACGCGCCCCGGCTGCTGATGCTGGCCGCCGCCGCGGCGGTCGTCGTGGGAGGCGGCGGCGCGGCCCTGTTCAACGGTGTGCTCACGCAGGGCGGCCAGGACGGGCAGGGCAGCGTCGCGGCCCCGCTGGCGGAGAACGGCCCCGAGAACGCCCCGGACACGGCGCAGTCCTACATGCCGCAGGTGGTGCGGAGCGGGACCGTCTACACCGAGGCGTCCCTGTCCGAGCAGGCCGCCCGGACGCTCGACCTGTCCCCCGTGGGCGGGCCCGGAGCCGGGGGTAACGGCGAACCCGGCGGGGGCGCGGACACCGCTCCCCTGGCCGTCGAGGCGGCGCCCGACGGCGTGCAGGAGTGCGTGGTGCTCCTCGGCGAGGAGTTCGGCGGACACTTCACCCTGGTCGACGACGCCCACTACGGCGGCGGGGACTCCCCCGCGTGGGTGCTGTTCTCCCCCCGGGGCGAGCGGTTCGAGGTGTACGTGGTCGACCCGGCCTGCGCGCAGGGCGGCGACCCCGGACAGACCGTCCTCGACCAGGAGACCGTGTCGGCTCCCTGAGCGCTCCGGGGCCACGGTTCCGTTCCTCCTGGCGTCATGTCTCCTTGACGCCTTGTCTCCTTGGCGGCGTGTCGACATGTCGCCGGAACGGGGCGGGATCGAGGCCCGCCCGCCGCGCACGGGCGTCCGCTCACCGGCCGGGGCGGACCAGGCCCGTCTCGTAGGCGACCACCACCAGGCCGACCCGGTCGCGGACCCCGAGCTTGGCCAGGACCCGGCCCACGTGGGTGCGCGCGGTCGCCGGGCTCAGGTGCAGCTCCGCGCCGATCTCCTGGTTCGACATGCCGCGGCCGACCAGGGCGAGCACGTCGCGCTCACGGTCGGTGAGCACGTCCAGCCGGGAGGCGCTCCCCGGGGCGACCGCGGTGTCGGCGAGGCGCTCGATCACCCTGCGGGTGACCCCCGGCGAGAGCAGCGCGTCCCCCGCCGCCACCGTGCGGACCGCGTCCCGCAGCTGCCGCGGACCGGCGTCCTTGAGCAGGAAGCCGGAGGCGCCCAGCCGCAGCGCCGTGAACACGTTGTCGTCCTCGCCGAACGTGGTGAGCACGACCACCCGGACCCCGCGGACCGTCGACGTGTCGACATGTGCACCTGTGGACCTGTCGACCCCGGGCGCGGGGCGGCCGCCGCGGCGCTCCAGCTCGCGGAGCACCGCCAGGCCGTCCATCGCGGGCATCTGGAGGTCGAGCAGGACCACGTCGGGGCGGTGGCGGTCGATGTCCACGAGCGCCTCGCGGCCGTTCTCGGACTCGGCCACCACCTCGATCTCCTCGTCGCGCTCCAGCAGCGCGCGCACGCCGGTGCGCACGAGGGGCTGGTCGTCCACGAGCAGGACCCGGATCACCGCTCGCCCCCGATCGGCAGCAGCGCGCGCACCCCGAACCCTCCGGAGGGGCGGGGAGCCGCCTCCACCGTCCCGCCGACCAGGCGCACCCGCTCGCGCATCCCCGCCAGCCCGCTGCCTCCCGGGGACCGGGCCGGTGCGGCCGTCCCGTCGTCGGTCACCGTCACGTCGAGCATCCCGTCACTCCTGGAGAAGGCCACCCGCGCCCGGGGGGCGCGCGCGTGGCGCAGCGTGTTCGTCAGCGCCTCCTGGACGATCCGGTAGGCGGTCGCGTCCACCATCCCCGGCACCTCGCCGGGAGCGGGGACCCCGGTCACCTCCACGTCCACCCCGGCCGCGCGCACCGTCGCCACCAGTTCGTCCAGGTGCGCGAGGGAGGAGACCCGGTCGTCGCCCGGGTCGGCCTCGCGCAGCGCGCGCACGGTGGCGCGCAGCTCGCTCAGGCCCGCCCGCGACGCCCGCGCCACGTGGTCCAGCTCGGCGCGCGCGACGGGCACGTCCGCCGGGTCGTCCCCCAGGGCCTCCGCGGCCACCGCCGCGTGCAGGGACACCACGGAGAGGTGGTGCCCCACGGCGTCGTGCAGGTCGCGGGCGATGCGGGTGCGTTCGAGCGCCAGGCGCTCGGCCGCCTCGGACTCGCGCGCCTGCCTGTTGAGGACCTCGATCCGCACGCGCTGGTGCTCGGCCCGGCGCCGCTGCCACTGCACGTGGCCCAGGGCCGTGGCCGCGCCCATGACCGCCACCGTGGTGGGCAGCTCGTACCCCAGGAGGTAGGCGGGGTCCTGCCCCTCCTGCAACCGGGTGAACGTGGAGACCAGGACCAGCGCGGAGGCCAGGCCCACCGACCACAGGGTGCGGCCCGCCTCCGCCGCCGAGTACAGCGCGGCGGCCACCGGGACGGCCAGGCCGATGACGGGCAGCTGGAGCACGTAGTTGGCGACGACCAGGACCGAGGTGGCCACCAGGACCGCGACCGGCCAGCGGCGCCGGACCAGCATGAGCGCGCCGAGCACGGCGGCCACCCCGTACCCCAGCGACAGGTTCCCCGTGTCGCTGACGTCGGAGGCGACCGCGATCGCCACCACGGCGAAGACGGCGAACCCGAAGAGCGCGTCGACCACGACGCCCTGGCGGTCACTGGGCATGCGTCGATTCTACGGATCCGGCCCCGTGGCGGCGCGGGACCGGAGGACCGCGCCGCTACGCGTCCGGACGTAGGCCGCCGGGGACGCGGCGCGTAGCCGCCCGGAACCGTACGCGGACGCGCGTTCGGGGTCCGGGTTCCTAGTGTCGGACATCCCTTTTCCGTTCCGGGTGTTCGCCCGCGTCCCGAGTCCGTGAGGTAGCCGTGGACCGCCAGCAGCCGCCCCCCGCCGACAGCACCGCCGCAGACGGCCCGCTCTCCGGGATCGCGTGGTCGCTGGTGCTGGGCCTCGGGGCGCTCGCCCTGCTGCGTCCCCTGGTCAACATCACCGGCGTCGCCGACGCGCTGGACCGGCCCTTCCTCCTCTACCCGGCGATGTCCGTCCTCGTCACCGTCGCCTGGGTGGCCGCCGTGGTGGCCACCCGCGTCCCGCGACCGCTGCTCACGCTGGTGTGCACGGGGCTGGCCCACGCCGTGTTCTCGATCGTGGTGAGCGCGATCCTGTCGCCGGTCATGCTCGGCGAGCTCCGGGGGCCGCTCACCCACCCGTTCGGCTTCGTCGCCGTCCTGGCCCTGAACGGCCTGTGGGGGCTCGTGGCGGGCGCGATCGCCCTGGGGGTGCGCTCGGCCCTGGACGGCCGCCAGCGGGGGTCCTGAGGGCTCCCGGGCCGAGGGCCTCGGCGGGCGCGCGGCGGACTCCGTCGCGCATACCCCACCCCCGTAACCTGGGGCGATGTCCCGAAGGGAATGCCCTGCGCCTACCATCGGTTGTGCTAACCATCTTCCCCTGAGGTCACACGGCGTGGCCAGGGCAGCGACTGTGTGAAGGGCCAACGAGCGTGAGTGACGTCCGCAATGTCATCATCATCGGTTCCGGACCGGCGGGGTACACCGCCGCCGTGTACGCCGCCCGTGCCGAGCTGCGACCCCTGGTGTTCGAGGGTTCCATCACCGCCGGCGGCGCGCTGATGAACACCACCGAGGTCGAGAACTTCCCCGGCTTCCCCGACGGCGTCATGGGCCCCGACCTCATGGACCACATGCGCAAGCAGGCGGAGCGGTTCGGCGCCGAGCTGGTGCCGGAGGACGTCACCGCCGTCGACCTGGCCAAGCCGGTCAAGGAGGTCGTCGCGGGCGGTGAGACCTTCCTCGCCCACACGGTCATCCTCGCCACCGGCTCCGGCTACCGCGAGCTGGGCGTCCCCGGCGAGAAGGAGCTGTCCGGGCGCGGCACCTCCTGGTGCGCCACCTGCGACGGCTTCTTCTTCCGCGACCAGGACATCGCGGTGGTCGGCGGCGGCGACACCGCCATGGAGGAGGCCCTGTTCCTCACCCGGTTCGCGAGGTCGGTGACCGTCATCCACCGCCGCGACCAGCTGCGCGCCAGCCGCATCATGGCCGAGCGCGCGCACGCCAACGACAAGATCACCTTCCTCTGGAACTCGGCCGTCACCGAGGTCCTGGGCGAGGAGCGCGTCTCCGGCCTCAAGGTGCTCGACACCCAGACCGGCGGGACCAGCACCCTGGACGTGACCGGGCTGTTCGTCGCGATCGGCCACGACCCGCGCGTGGAGCTGTTCGACAAGCAGATCGAGCTCGACGAGGAGGGCTACGTCAAGGTGGACGCCCCGTCCACCCGGACGAACCTGGAGGGCGTCTTCGCCGCGGGCGACGTCGTCGACCACCAGTACCGTCAGGCGATCACCGCCGCGGGGACCGGCTGCGCCGCCTCCCTGGACGCCGAGCGCTACCTCGCCGCGCGCGGCAACTAGCGGCGGGCG
>ANAW01000013.1:0-27481 GCA_000340945.1 Nocardiopsis synnemataformans DSM 44143
CTGGACGCCGAGCGCTACCTCGCCGCGCGCGGCAACTAGCGGCGGCCGAGGCGGCCATCGGCCGCCGACCGGGGGCGGGCCCCCGGCCCGCCACCACCGAGCCCCTCCCCCCTGCCCCGGTTTCGTAGAACCAAGGAGAACCATGTCCACTGTCAAGCACGTCACCGACGCCACCTTCAAGGAGGAGGTCCTCTCCAGCGACAAGCCCGTCCTGGTGGACTTCTGGGCCGACTGGTGCGGCCCGTGCAAGCAGATGGCCCCGGTCCTGGACAAGCTGGCCGAGGAGTACGGCGACAAGATCGAGGTCGTCAAGATCAACACCGACAAGAACCCGGAGACGCCGCGTTCGTACAACGTGCTGTCCCTGCCGACGATGAACCTCTACAAGGACGGCGAGGTCGTCAAGCAGATCATCGGCGCCAAGCCCAAGCGCCTCCTGGAGAAGGAGCTCGCGGAGTTCCTGTAACCCGGAACCCGCACCGCGGGCCCTCCGAAGGCCGGTACGGAGAAGGACCCCCGAGATCCCTGGGATCCGGGGGTCCTTCGCTGTACCGGGGCCTCCGGCGGCGGTGTTTCACGTGAAACACCGCCGCTGAGGAAGTCAGCCCATCTGGCTGATGATGCGCTCCAGGTCCTCGTGCGTCGCGAACTCCACGACGATCCTGCCCTTGCGCCTGCCCATGTTGACCTTCACCGTGGTGTCCAGCCGGTCGGAGAGGCGCGACGCCCACTCCTCGACCTGGGGAGGGTTGGCGGTCCTGGTGGGGGCGCGGCGGACCCTCTCCTCCTCGGGCTCCTCCCGCAGGGCCACCATCTCCTCCAGGGAGCGGACCGAGATGCCCTCCTCCACCACCCGGGCGGCCAGCCGGTCCTGGAGGTCGGGGTCCTCGACCTTCAGCAGCGTCCGCGCGTGCCCGGCGCTGAGCACGCCCGCGGCCACGCGCGTCTGCACCTTGGGCGGGAGGGTGAGCAGCCGCAGGGTGTTGGTGATGTGCGAGCGGGACCGGCCGATCCGCTGGGCCAGCTCCCCGTGGGTGGCACCGAAGTCGTCCAGCAGCTGCTTGTAGGCGGCGGCCTCCTCCAGGGGGGTGAGCTCCTGCCGGTGCAGGTTCTCCAGGAGCGCGTCGCGGAGCAGCTCGTCGTCGTCGGTGCTCCGGACGATGGCGGGGACGCGGGTGAGCCCCGCCTCCTTGCTGGCCCGCATCCGGCGCTCGCCCATGATGAGCTCGTACCGGGGGCCGCCCTCACCCTCCAGCTTGCGCACGACGATGGGCTGGAGCAGGCCGACCTCGCTGATCGAGTCCCGCAGCTCCTCCAGGGCCTGGTCGTCGAAGTACTTCCGCGGCTGCCGGGGGTTGGGGATGATCGAGCTGAGCTCGACCTCCTCCAGGTACGTCCCGTCGGGCAGGGCTTCCACCCGTGGTTCGACGGGCTGGGTCTCCTCCTCGGTGGCGGGGGCGGGGGCCGCAGGGGCCGCCGGCCCCTGCGGGATGAGTGCCCCCAGTCCCTTGCCCAGTCCGCGCCGCTGCTGGCTCACCGGCACCTCCACACTCCTCTTCCGCTTGTCAGACCTTGGCCCTGTGGGCGATCTCCCGGGCGGCTTCCAGGTAGGCCACCGCGCCGGTGGAAGCCGGGTCGTAGGTCATCACCGACTGGCCGTAACTGGGTGCCTCGGACACCCGGACGCTCCGGGGGATCAGCGTCTCCAGGACGGTGTCCTTGAAGTGCGAGCGCACCTCGTCGGCCACCTGCTGGGAGAGCCGGGTCCGGCCGTCGTACATCGTCAGCAGGATGGTGCTGACCGCCAGCCCCGGGTTCAGGTGGGACTGGACGAGCTCCACGTTGCGCAGCAGCTGGCCCAGGCCCTCCAGGGCGTAGTACTCGCACTGGATCGGGATCATGACCTCGTCGCACGCCACCATCGCGTTGACCGTCAGCAGGCCGAGCGAGGGCGGGCAGTCGATGAGGATGTAGTCCAGGTCCGAGGTGTCGTAGGCGGCGAAGGCCCGCTTGAGCCGGGCCTCGCGCGCGACGAGCGAGACCAGTTCGATCTCGGCGCCCGCCAGGTCGATGGTCGCCGGGGCACACCACAGGTTGGGGATGTCCGGGACCGGCTGGGCGAGCTTGCGGATCTCCTCGTCCTCCACCAGGCAGTGGTAGATGGACCGGGTCTGGTTGTCGCGCTCCATGCTGAGGGCGGTGGACGCGTTGCCCTGCGGGTCGAGGTCGACCACGAGGACGCGCTGTCCGTGCATCGCCAGGGCGGCCGCGATGTTGACCGTCGTGGTGGTCTTGCCGACGCCGCCCTTCTGGTTGGCCACACTGATCACCCGGCAGTCCTTGGGCCGGGGCCAGATGTCGTCGGGTCCGCGAACCGCCATGGCCTCGTGGGCCGCACGGGCGAGCGGAGTGTCGGGAACCCCGGACGGTGTTTCACGTGAAACATCGAGCAGGTCTCCGTAGGAGGATGTTTCACGTGAAACACCGGGGTTGTCGGATGGGTTCACGAAGGAGTTCACCTCTTCCGTCCGCGCTTCTTCTTGCCGCCGCGCGCCTTCGACGCCGGCGGACCACCGGTCACCGTGACGCGAACGACCGTGGTAGCGGGATCGACTTTACCCCGCCCCACCCTGATCACATCGCTAACGCTGGGCCGCAGTTTCGAAACGTCTTTCTCCGCGGCGGCCAGTTCGGCCTCCGCCTGCTCCCCCTTGAGCGCCAACAGGCTGCCGCCCTCGCGCAGAAGGGGCAGGGACCACCCGGCGAGTCGGCTCAGGGGGGCGACCGCGCGGGCGGTGACGAAGTCGGTGTGGACCTCGCCGTGCGCCTCCTCTGCACGGCCGCGCCGCACCTCCACGTTGGGCAGCTCCAGGAGTTCCACGGCCTCGTTGAGGAAGACCGTCCGGCGCAGCAGCGGCTCCAGCAGCACCATGCGGATGTCGGGGCGCAGCAGGCCGAGCACCAGACCGGGCAGCCCGGCGCCCGAGCCGACGTCCACCACCTCCGCGCCCTCGGGAAGCAGCTCCTCCACGACGGCGCAGTTGATGAGGTGCCGCTCCCACAGGCGGGGAACCTCGCGCGGGCCGATCAGGCCCCGGCGCACCCCGTCGTCGGCGAGCAGTTCGGCGTAGCGCCGCGCCGTCGGCAGGGAGGTCCCGAAGACCGCCTCCGCCTCCGCCGGGGGAGCGGGGAGCGCGGCGCCGGGCTCCTCAGTGCCCGAGGTCATCGGTCACCACCTGTGAACTCGTCCATCATCACTTCCATGTCGGTTCGCCACGGCGTCCGCGCACACGGCGGAACCGGTGAGCGGAGGGGGGACGCGCAGCGGCGCGGAGAAAAAAGGGATCCACCCTGAATCCTACGCGCGGGAGGACACCGCGGTTTCACGTGAAACATCCGCGGCCCCCGCTTCTGCCTTCCCCCTCGGCGGTGCGGCCACACATGGCGGAAGTCGACAGAGCCACATGCCGACACGGGAGGAGGCCGACGCAGGAAGAGGCCGGCATGAGAAGAGGGGGTGGCGGTGTTTCACGTGAAACACCGCCACCCCCTCCGGGGTGTCCGCGCCTAGGAGGCGGGCTGCACCACCACGTAGCGGTTGGGCTCCTCGCCCTCCGATTCGCTGTGCAGACCGGCGGCGGCCACCGCGTCGTGCACGACCTTGCGCTCGAACGGGGTCATCGGCTCCAGCGGCTGGGTCTCGCCGGTCTCCTTGACCTTGTTGGCGGCGTCCGTCCCGACCTGGAAGAGCACCTTGCGGCGGTCCTCGCGGTACCCGCCGATGTCCAGCATCAGGCGGCTGCGCTCACCGGTGGCCCGGTGCACCGCCAGCCGGGTGAGCTCCTGGAGGGCCTCCAGGACCTCGCCCCGCTCCCCGATCAGCTCGTCGAGGGTGGCGCCGACGACGGAGACCATCGCGCGGTCGCCCTCGACGTCCATGTCGATGTCGCCGTCGAAGTCCGCGATGTCGAGGAGTCCCTCGATGTAGTCCGCGGCGATGTCGCCCTCGTTCTCCAGGGCCTCGACATCGATTCCGGCCTCAGGCGCCTCAGCCACCGCTACGCCACCGCTCTCTTCCTCGCTACTTGCCACAGCGATCCCGTCTCCTCATCCCTCACGCCCTGGCCGCCGTACGCCTCAGGGGCAGTGTCGCCTGCGCACTCGAACGCCTTCTCGGCCGGGAGCCGCGGACCCTAACGCGGACCACCACCGGCCCGCCTGGACCGCGGCTGCTTCTTCGGCTGCTTGCGTTCGATCTTAGGCTGTTCCTTCGGCTCAGGAGCGGATTCCGCCGCCTTCTTTCGGCTGAGCATGCCCTTGGCGGAGCCGTTGGCGGACGCGCCGCTCTTGGCCTTGACCTCGTCCTGGCCGGGGAGCGGCTGCTTGCGGTAGAGGAAGTGCTGCTGCCCCATGGTCCAGACGTTGGAGGTGACCCAGTAGACCAGCACACCCACGGGCATCATGAGACCGAAGAGCCCGAACAGGGGCGCCATGTACATCATGATCTTCTGGGTCTGCATCATGGGGTTGTCGGGCATCTGGGAGACGCTGCGCTTCATGCTCTGGCGCATGGTGAGGAACGTCGTCGTACCCATGATCACGCAGGCGATGGCGATGATGACCTTGGCCATGATCGGGTCGGTCGCGCCGAGCGCGGTGAGCTCCTCGGGGGAGCTGTTGAACTGGGCCGCGACGGGCGCCGCGAAGATGAGCGCGGCACGCGCGCTCTCCACCAGCTCCGGAGTGAAGTTGTACTGGGCGTTGCCCTCGGCGACGCTGCGCAGCACGCTGAAGAGCGCGAAGAAGACCGGCATCTGCAGGAGAAGCGGCAGGCAACCCATGATCGGGTTGGTGCCGCTCTCCTGGTAGAGCTTCATGGACTCCCGCTGCAGGCGCTCCTTGTCGTGCTTGTAGCGCTCGCGGAGCTTCAGGATCTTGGGTTGGATGTCCTGCATCTTGCGCTGCGTGTTCATCTGCTTGACGAACAGCGGCACCAGCAGGAGCCGCATGAGCACGGTGAGCAGGACGATCGACAGGCCCCAGGCCCAGCCGCTGTCCGTGTCGAGGCCGATGAAGGTCAGGCCCTCGTGGATCCTGACCAGGATCCAACCGACGATGTTGTAAAGCCAGTCCAGCACCGGCCAACTCCTATGTGATTCGCTTCAGCTACTGGTCCCCGGGAGGGGTTCCGGTGTGGCCGGCTCCGCCCGCAGACTCCTCGGACTCCCCGTTCCGGCGCCCCCTGGGCGGCGGAACCGGATCAAGCCCCCCCGGGTTGAAGGGGTGGCAACGGGCGATACGCCGGGTTCCCAGCCACAACCCGTACAGGGCTCCGTGCACGCGCAGCGCCTCGACGGCGTACGCGCTGCACGAGGGGTAGAAACGGCAGACCGGGGGGAAGAGCGGGCTGATGAAGCGCTGGTAACCCCGGATGGGCAGGATCAACACGCGCGCGAACACCGTCGGTCTGTGCTCGGTCATCGGCCCCACCGCTCTCCGCCCTCGTCGGGGCGTCGGTTCCCTGCTGTCTCGCTCACCGCGGGGTCCACCGCCGGGGGCCGAGGTCGGCCACGGCCGGACCGGCGGCGCGACGACGTCCCGCGGGGGCGCGTCGCCGCGGCGATCGCGCTGTCGAGTTGGGCGGCCAGATCCTCGTGCCGCGCGGTGGCGGCGGCGGGTCGGGCGCGCACTACAAGCAGGCTACCGTTTGGCAGAACAGCCAACCGAGACCGCATCAGGTGGCGCAGTCTGCGCTGCACGCGCTTGCGCACCACCGCTCCCCCGACCGCCTTGCTGACCACGAATCCGACCCGCGGGGGGTCGGCGTCCGCGACGCCGGAGGGCGGGGGGAGGTAGACGGCGCCCAGGCTGTCCCTGGACGCGCGCCGTCCCGAACGCATGACGGAGCCGAACTCGGCGCTGTGGCGCATCCGGTTCCTCGGCGAGAGCATCGGCTTCCTTCGTGCTTCGGTACTTCTCCCACGACAAAGGGACCGGCCGGCGAGAAGGCCGGACGGTCCCGAAGGGCTTGGTGCTGGGCGTGGCCTAGTGGCTCACGGTCAGCGCCGCGCGCCCCTTACGACGGCGCGAGGCGATGATGGCGCGACCGGCGCGCGTACGCATGCGCAGCCGGAAGCCGTGGACCTTCGCGCGACGCCGGTTGTTCGGCTGGTACGTACGCTTGCTCACTACTGGCTCCAGGGGCGTGTCAGGATAAGTACTACGACGGACCCCCAGGATATGCGGGGCCTACGGGTGCATGAGCCGCGGCCGCGCCTCCGTGCTGACACGGGCGCAGGCAGATCATCGGCATAAGCATAAAGAAGATACGACCTGGTCCGGCCGGGGTCAAATCGGGCCTGCGGACGGCGGGTCCGCACGCCCCCGCGGACCCTCCCCCGCGCCCTCCCGGAGGCCCTGGTTCTCCCCCGCGCGCCGCCCTTCTCCCCCCGCTCTCACCCCACTTCCTGTGGACGACTCGTTGTCCACAGGCGTGTGAGACTTCCACACCCCCCAGCTCCTGTGGATAACCTCAGCCTGTGGATAACTTGCCCTCCACGCTGGTCGGCACTCCCCCGACTCCGGGAGCATCCTTCTTACACACCTTCTGAGCTGCACATTGTGGATAACTCTGCGCCGCGCGCGGAGATCTGCCATC
Organism: Nocardiopsis synnemataformans DSM 44143; assembly: GCA_000340945.1. Classification (GTDB taxonomy): domain Bacteria; phylum Actinomycetota; class Actinomycetes; order Streptosporangiales; family Streptosporangiaceae; genus Nocardiopsis; species Nocardiopsis synnemataformans. The sequence continues at coordinate 6,659 of ANAW01000013.1, forward strand.
CTGTGGACAAGCCTGTGGAAAACCTGTGGACAACGTCCTGAAGCTGTGGATACCGGGGATGCGGCCACGCACGCGCCGCTCTGCGGGCAGTGAAGTTATCCACAGGTACATACCCGCCCAAAGAAGCCGATTTCGCCCCCGGGCCCGGCCCGGCACCGCCGCGGGAGGAGGACAATGGGAAGTCGCTCCCTGCGGCCCCAGGCCCCCGCGAGCGCCCACCCGACCGACGTGCCACGTGCTCCGACGTGGCCACCACGTCCCCTCCTGCCCCCACTCCGCACCGCACAGACCCGTACCGAAGGGACAGCACCCATGGCAGGTCGTCTTGGCTGACGCGCAGGTCAACCTCGCAGTGGTCTGGTCCAGCGTCCTGGACGGGATCGACAACGACTCCCTTCCCGCGCACCAGCGCGCATGGCTGCCGCAGACCCGTCCGCTGGGCCTGATCGAGGACACCGCGCTCATCGCGGCGCCCAACGAGTTCACCAAGAAGGTGCTGGAGACACGCCTGTACCCGGCGATCAGCAAGGCGCTCTCCGCCCACCTGGGCAGGGAGATCCGGGTCGCCGTGACGGTCGACCCGACCGCGGTGCCGACCCCGCCGCCCACCCCGGCGCCCCCCGCCGCCCCGGGGCCGCAGGGCCAGCGGAGCGTGGAGGGGCACACCGCCCCCGCCTTCTCCCCGGGCGTACCGGGCACCGCCCCGGGGCCGACGGGTTCGGGGCCGACCGGTCCGACGGCTCCCCCGGCGGCGCCCGCGGACGCCCAGCGGACCGTGCCCGGCTCCCGGGGACAGCACGCGCGCCCGGCCGCCGGGACGGCCGGGTCGCCCTCCCCCTGGCACTCGTCCCCGCCCCCGGCGCCGGACCAGGCCGACCTGCTGGGCCCCACGCCCCCCGCGGGCCCCTCGCCCACCGACGAGGAGCCGCACACGGTCCGCGACGCGCCCGCGCCCTGGGTCCAGCAGACCTTCGCCTCCCCCCAGGAGACGCCCACCGCGCCCCCGCTGTGGGAGCAGCCCTCGGCGCTGGGACGGCCGCAGGATCCCGCGCGGTGGCAGCAGCAGGCCTGGACGGACCCGGAGTGGGACCGGCCCAACCGCTGGGAGACCCCGCGGCAGGAGGCCCCCGCGCCCGCCGCCGGGCCGGAGGCAGCGGAGGAGGCCCCGCCCGCTCCGGAGGCCGTGGAGGCCCCGGTGGAGGGCGAGGCCCCGCCGAAGGCCCCCTCCTCCCCCCCGGGGCGCTCACAGGAGGTCCCGCCGGGCGAGCACGCGCGGCTGAACCCGAAGTACACCTTCGACACCTTCGTCATCGGCTCCAGCAACCGCTTCGCGCACGCGGCGTCGGTGGCCGCCGCCGAGGCTCCGGCCAAGGCCTACAACCCGCTCTTCATCCACGGCGGCTCCGGGCTGGGCAAGACCCACCTGCTGCACGCCATCGGGCACTACACGCACCGCCTCTACGAGGGTTCGCGGGTGCGTTACGTCAGCTCGGAGGAGTTCACCAACGAGTTCATCAACTCGATCCGGGACGGCAAGGCGGACGGGTTCCGCCGCCGGTACCGCGACATCGACGTGCTCCTGGTGGACGACATCCAGTTCCTGGAGAACAAGGAGCAGACGCAGGAGGAGTTCTTCCACACCTTCAACACGCTGCACAACTCCGACAAGCAGATCGTCATCTCCAGCGACCGGCCGCCCAAGCAGCTGACCACGCTGGAGGACCGGATGCGCAGCCGGTTCGAGTGGGGCCTGCTCACCGACGTCCAGCCGCCCGAGCTGGAGACCCGGATCGCCATCCTGCGCAAGAAGGCCGCGCAGGAGGGTCTGGCGGCCCCGCCCGAGGTGCTGGAGTTCATCGCGAGCAAGATCTCCACCAACATCCGGGAGCTGGAGGGCGCGCTGATCCGCGTGACCGCCTTCGCCAGCCTGAACCGGCAGTCGGTGGACCTGGACCTGACCAGCCAGGTGCTGCGGGACCTGGTGCCCAGCACCGAGGTCCCCGAGGTCACGGCGGGGGCGATCATGTCCCAGACGGCCGCCTACTTCGGCCTGACGGTCGAGGACCTGTGCGGGACCTCGCGCTCCCGGGTGCTGGTGACCGCCCGGCAGATCGCCATGTACCTGTGCCGGGAGCTGACCGAGCTGTCCCTGCCCAAGATCGGGCAGCAGTTCGGCCGCGACCACACCACGGTCATGCACGCCGAGCGCAAGGTGCGCGGGCTGATGGCCGAGCGCCGTTCCATCTACAACCAGGTGCACGAGCTCACCAGCCGGATCAAGGACCAGCCCTCGCTGACCTGACCCACAGACTGTGCACGAGCCGCGGGGCGGTCTCCGGGACGGGGGCCGCCCCGCGGCGTGCGGCCCGCGCTCCGCGTCGACGTGTCGGCCCGTGGACACGTCCACCTGTCGACACGTCCACAAGGCGGCACGGTCACAGGGCGACGCACGTTATCCACAGGGCTCCGTCACGCCTCCGACCGAGTTATCCACAGGCTTGTGCGTACGAACGCCCGCCTCTGGGAGGTTCGCCGCCTCTGCCGACGTCCGGGCCGGTTCGTGCCCGGCACGCCCTGTTCTCCCTGTTTCCCGGGCGTTCCGGGGCCGCTGTTGCCCTTCCCACACCTGGTCGGGCGCATCCGCGCCGGTGTTCGGCGCGCAGAACGGCAAGCGCCCCTGTGGACAAACCTGTGCACAGACCCTTTGTCGGGGTTCGGGTGATCTGTGGAGGGGCTCAGAAAAAAATTTTGGCGTTCTCTCGCCCAAGTTATCCACAGGAGAGGGGTCAAATCTGTGGACAACCCTGTGGACAACCTGTGGAAAAGCGCGCCGAGCCTGTGGGTAACCACCCCTCTCCCTGTGGACGCAGTGATGGGTCACCCGGTGACCGATCCACCGCTCCCTGTGGAGAACCTGGGGAAAACCTGTGGACGAAGCTGTGGACGGAGTGTGGAAAACCTGGGGACGACTTCGTTCGTCCACAGGCGGGCCAAGTTACCCACAGGGTTACCCACAGGGCCTGTGGACAAAAATTCGCGGGTTGACCTGCGAAAACAAGGGTTATCCACACTATCCACAGGCCCTACTACTACTGCGCACCTTCATTAACCAAGATGTGGCTTCACAACCGCTCCGCGGAAAATCTGTGGACAACTCTCCGAGACCGGCCTCGACGACAGCCCCGCGCCGAGCTGTCAGCGGCAGCGGGTGAATCCGGGTAACGTGTGGTCTCGCCCCTGTCCTCCGCCGCCCGGATCCGAGCGGTGACCCCATACGGGATCCGAGGCAGCTCCCGGCGCCACCGGCGGTGCCCGTGCACCAGCGCGGCCTCCACAGCCTGTGGACGGAGCCCTCGGCAGACCCGCAGATCCACGAGCTGCAACGTTGAGGCTTCGACCGGCACCCCGGTCGTGCGGAAAGTGAGTCGGAAAGTGAAGTTCCGGGTCGAACGCGACGTACTGGCCGAGGCAGTCGCCTGGACAGCGCGCACACTCCCGACGCGCCCCTCGGTCCCGGTGCTCGTCGGCATCCTGCTGGAGGCCGGTGAGTTCGACGGCCGTCAGCAGCTGCGCCTGTCCGGCTTCGACTACGAGGTCTCCACCCAGGCCGCGGTGGACGTCGACGTCGAGGAGCCGGGCACGGTGCTGGTCACCGGCAAGCTCCTGGCCGAGATCACCCGCAACCTTCCCGCACAGCCTGTGGAGATCTCCACCGACGGCCCCAAGGTCGTCGTCACCGGCGGCAGCGCGAAGTTCACCCTGACCACCATGCCGGTGGAGGACTACCCCACGCTCCCGGAGATGCCCGGTGTGAGCGGGACCGTCGGCAGCGACGCCTTCGCCGCCGCGGTCAGCCAGGTGGCCGTGGCCGCCGGGCGCGACGACACCCTCCCGATGCTCACCGGCGTGCGCGTCGAGATCGAGGGCGAGACCATCACGCTCGCCTCCACCGACCGCTACCGCCTGGCGGTGCGCGAGTTCACCTGGAAGCCGGAGAACCCCGACCTGTCCGCGGTCGCGCTGGTCCCGGCCAAGACCCTCCACGACACCGCCAAGTCGCTCACCTCGGGCGCCGAGATCTCGATCGCGCTCTCGGACGGCGGCTCCGGCGAGGGCATGATCGGCTTCGAGGGCGGCGGCCGCCGCACCACGACCCGCCTGCTCGACGGCGAGTTCCCCAAGTACCGGGCGCTGTTGCCGGACACCTTCAACTCGGTGGCCGAGGTCAGCCGCTCCGAGTTCGTCGAGGCGGTCAAGCGCGTCTCGCTGGTCGCCGAGCGCAACACCCCGCTGCGGCTGTCCTTCAGCCAGGGCCAGCTGGTCCTGGAGGCGGGCACCGGCGAGGAGGCGCAGGCGGTCGAGGTCCTGGAGGCCGACCTGGACGGCGACGACATCCAGATCGCCTTCAACTCCGGGTTCCTCCTGGACGGGCTCGGCGCCATCGGCACCGATGTCGCCCGCCTGAACTTCACCACCTCGACCAAGCCGTCGATCCTGACCGGCAAGCCCGCGGAGGAGGGTTCCTCCCCCGAGTACCGCTACCTGATCATGCCGGTGCGTCAGCCGGGCTGATCCGCGGCCGGTTCGATTGACTGGCACCTGCCGGATCCGGTCCGCGACCCGGGCCGGCCGGCGTCCATCCACAGGCGGCGAAGGGGAGCAGAGCACCATGCAGCTCGGAATGATCGGTCTCGGCAAGATGGGCGGCAACATGGCCGCCCGGCTGCGGGAGAAGGGCCACGAGGTCGTCGGGTACGACGTCGCCTCGCCGGAGCGCGACGTCGACACCCTGGCCGGTCTGGTCGAACGCCTGGCCGCCCCCCGGGTGGTCTGGGTGATGGTCCCCGCGGGCGACCCCACGGCCGCGACCATCGCCGAACTGGGCGAGCTCATGGACGAGGGCGACCTCGTCATCGAGGGGGGCAACTCCCACTACGCGGACGACCGCGTCCGCGCCAAGGCACTGGCGGAGAAGGGCGTCGGCTACCTCGACGCCGGGGTGAGCGGCGGTGTCTGGGGCCGCCAGAACGGCTACGGCATCATGGTCGGCGGCCCGGCCGAGGAAGTCGAGAAGGCCCGCCCGGTCTTCGACGCCCTCGTTCCCGACGAGGGCGTGGGCTTCGTCCACGCCGGAGCGGTCGGCGCCGGGCACTTCGTCAAGATGGTCCACAACGGCATCGAGTACGGCATGATGCAGGCCTTCGGCGAGGGCTACGAGCTCATGGTCGCCTCCGGCCTCGTGGACGACGTCCCCGGCACGTTCGAGAGCTGGCGCGAGGGCACCGTGGTGCGCTCCTGGCTGCTGGACCTGCTCTCGCGGGCCCTGGAGGAGGACCCCGAGCTGTCGCGCCTGCGCGGCTACGCCGAGGACTCCGGCGAGGGCCGCTGGACCGTCCAGGCCGCCGTGGACCTCGCGGTCCCGGCCCCGGCGATCACCTCCTCCCTCTACGCGCGGTTCGCCTCCCGCCAGGACGACAGCCCGGCCATGAAGGTCGTGGCGGCCCTGCGCAACCAGTTCGGCGGGCACGCCGTGCACCGGGCCGAGACCTCCGACGACATCGACGTCTGAGGCGCGCGCCCGCCCCACCCGCGCCCCGGGGACGCGGCCCACGGGCCGTCCCCGGGAGCGCCCTTCCCCCGACCGCCGCCGCCCCAGGAGGAAGGCCGGATGTACGTATCCCACCTGCAACTGGCCGACTTCCGGTCCTACCGTGAGGCCCTCGTGGAGATGGGCCCCGGTGTGAGCGTGTTCGTCGGCGCCAACGGCCAGGGCAAGACCAACCTGGTCGAGGCGATCGGCTACGTGGCCACCCTCGGCAGCCACCGGGTCTCCTCCGACACCCCGCTGGTCCGCCAGGGCGCCCCCCGCGCGATCGTCCGGGCCAAGGTGGTGCGCGACGAGCGGTCCATGGTGGTGGACCTGGAGCTCAACCCCGGCAGGGCCAACCGCGCCCGGATCAACCAGGCGCCCGCGGGCCGCCCGCGCGAGGTCCTGGGGATCCTGCGCACCGTGCTCTTCGCCCCGGAGGACCTGGCCCTGGTCAAGGGCGACCCCGGCGAGCGGCGCCGGTTCCTGGACGACCTGCTGGTGGCGCGCGCGCCCCGGATGGCGGGTGTGCGCTCGGACTACGACCGGGTGCTCAAGCAGCGCAACGCCCTGCTCAAGACGGCCTCCGGCCGGATGTTCCGCCAGCGCTCGGCGCCCGATCTGAGCACGCTGGAGGTGTGGGACTCCCACCTGGCGGAGACGGGCGCGGAGCTGCTGGCGGCGCGGCTGGAACTGGTGGAGGAGCTGCGTCCGAGGATCGCCGAGGCCTACGCCGGGCTGACCGACTCCGGGGGTCCCGCCGTCCCCGACTACCGCTGCGGCGCGGTCCCCGAGGGGGCCGAACCGCCGACCGGCCGTCCACAGCTCGTGGAAGCCCTGCGCGCGGCCATGGACGAGGCCCGCGACCGCGAGCTCCAGCGCGGGATCAGCCTGGTGGGCCCGCACCGCGACGACCTGGTCCTGCGGCTGGGCGGGATGCCCGCCAAGGGCTACGCCAGCCAGGGCGAGTCCTGGTCGTACGCGCTCTCGCTCAAGCTGGCCGCCTTCGAGCTGCTGCGGGCCGACGGCGACGACCCGGTGCTGATCCTGGACGACGTGTTCGCCGAGCTGGACAGCGAGCGCCGCCGCAGGCTGGCCGAGCGCGTCGGCGACGCCGAGCAGGTCCTGGTGACCGCGGCCGTGCCCGAGGACATCCCCAAGGAGCTGGACGGGGCCCGGTTCGGCGTGCGCGAGGGGGGCGTCGCGGGTGAGTGAGCGTTATCCACACCCTGTGGACCGGGGTCCGGCCCGCGGGGCGGCCGACCACGGCGGCGGAGGACTCCGTCCACAGCCTGTGGACGACGCGCGGCGCCCGCCCGAAACGGCACCGCCGGCCCCCCCGGCCCCGTCGGGGGCCGACCTGGCGCGCCAGGCGCTCGCACGCGCCCGGGCCGAGGCCAAGGACCGGGGCGCGGTGCCCCGGGGGCTCCAGCGCTCGCGCCGGCGTGGCCGGTTGCGGTCACGCAACGAGCCCCAGATGTTCGGCGAGGCCGTGCGCACGTGGCTGATCGAGCACGGCTGGCAGGAGCAGGTGGCCATCGGCGGCGTGTTCGGCCGCTGGTCGGACATCGTGGGCGATTTCAACGCCGAGCATCTCCGTCCGGAGAGCTATTCGGACGGAGAACTCGTCGTGGTGGCCGATTCACCCACCATGGCGGCTCATGCGCGAGCGATGGTGCGCGATCTCATGCGCCGCCTCAACGAGGAGCTGGGCGACGGAACGGTCGTCGCCATCAAGGTCCGCGGGCCCGGTTTCCGGCGCCGCTGAGGCACGCCCTCCCGGGCCGCGGTACCGGGCCGCCCGCCTCCTCCCCTTCCACAGCCTGTGGATAACCCCAGGTGAACGCCGTTCCCACAGGTGTTCGGCGCCGTCCGGGACGGGGTGCGGGAGCGCGTCGGAGCCGCCGGTCGCCGCAGGCGCCACTCAACCGCACCGGGACTTGCGCGCAGCCCCTCCCGCGTGTAGGGAGTCGTCTCCCTCCCTGAACGTTCGTTGTGAGGCGGCACAGGGCCGCCAATGCCACTTTGTCGCACCGTGCGGGGTATCATGGAGACGGTTCTTCAGACGCCTGTAGCCGGTCCCACGCCCCCAGAAGAGGGTGGGCGGACGGCCCCTGTGGCGAACGGTGATCCCCCAGGTGTCGCGGCACGTCGGCCCTCCCGATCACCGTGTCACGGGCGACCGTCGCCGCTCGGCCGCGGTCGGCAGGCGTCCCCAGCAGGAGGGTGTTCCCACTTGGCCTACGACGCAGGTTCAATCACGGTTCTGGAGGGGCTTGAGGCGGTACGCAAGCGCCCCGGAATGTACATCGGTTCCACCGGGGAGCGGGGCCTGCACCACCTGGTCTACGAGGTGGTCGACAACTCCGTCGACGAGGCGCTGGCGGGTCACGCCGACGCCATCGAGGTGACCCTGCTGGCCGACGGCGGCGTGTGCGTGGCCGACAACGGCCGCGGCATCCCCACCGACCTCCACCCGGTGGAGAAGCGCCCGGCCGTCGAGGTCGTCCTCACCACGCTGCACGCGGGCGGCAAGTTCGACGGCAAGTCCTACGCGGTCTCCGGCGGTCTGCACGGCGTCGGCGTGTCCGTCGTCAACGCGCTGTCCACCGCGCTGGAGGTGGAGATCCGCCTCCACGGGCACGTGTGGCGCCAGCGCTACGAGATGACCGCGCCCACCGGCGAGCTCGTCAAGGGCGAGAGCACCGACGAGACCGGCACCCAGATCACCTTCTGGCCGGACGGCGGCATCTTCGAGACGACCACGTTCTCGTTCGAGACGCTCGCCCGCCGCATGCAGGAGATGGCCTTCCTCAACAAGGGGCTGTCCATCACCATCCGCGACGAGCGGCCCGAGCACACCGACGGCGGTCCGACGGTCAACACCTTCCACTACGAGGAGGGGTTGTCGGACTACGTCCGCCACATCAACGCCAAGAAGGAGCCGGCGCACGCGTCGATCATCTCCTTCGAGGAGGACGGCGAGGGGATCTCGGTCGAGGTCGCCATGCAGTGGAACCAGTCCTACACCTCGTCCGTGCACACCTTCGCCAACACCATCAACACGGCTGAGGGCGGCACGCACGAGGAGGGCTTCCGCTCCGCGCTGACCACCCTGGTCAACCGGTACGCCCGCGACCAGAAGCTGCTGCGCGAGAAGGACGACAACCTCACCGGCGACGACATCCGCGAGGGCCTGACCGCCATCATCTCGGTCAAGATGGCCGACCCGCAGTTCGAGGGCCAGACCAAGACCAAGCTGGGCAACACCGAGGCCAAGTCCTTCGTCCAGAAGGTCACCAACGAGCACCTGCGCGACTGGTTCGAGCGCAACCCCGGCGAGGCCAAGGACATCGTGTCCAAGGCCAGCCAGGCCGCCCGCGCGCGCGTGGCCGCCCGCCAGGCCCGCGACCTGACCCGCCGCAAGACGCTGTTGGAGACCACCTCCCTCCCGGGCAAGCTGTCGGACTGCCAGTCCACCAACCCGGAGGAGTGCGAGGTCTACATCGTCGAGGGCGACTCGGCCGGCGGCTCCGCCAAGGGCGGTCGCAACCCGCACAACCAGGCCATCCTGCCCATCCGGGGCAAGATCCTGAACGTGGAGAAGTCCCGGATCGACCGCATCCTCAAGAACACGGAGGTCCAGGCGATCATCACCGCCCTGGGCACCGGCATCCACGAGGACTTCGACGCCGAGAAGCTGCGCTACCACAAGGTCATCCTGATGGCCGACGCCGACGTCGACGGCCAGCACATCCGCACGCTGCTGCTCACCCTGCTGTTCCGCTTCATGAAGCCGCTGGTCGAGGCCGGGAACGTGTACCTGGCCGCGCCGCCGCTGTACAAGATCAAGTGGGACCAGAAGGGCAGCGACGCGAGCTACGCCTTCTCCGACGCCGAGCGGGACCGGGTCATCGAGGCCGGGATCGCCCAGGGCAAGAGGGACCCGCGCCCGCGCGACATGGTGCAGCGCTTCAAGGGTCTGGGCGAGATGAACGCCAACGAGCTGTGGGACACCACGATGGACCCGGACCGCCGCGTCCTGCACCAGGTCAACCTGGAGGACGCGGCCCAGGCCGACGAACTGTTCAGCGTGCTCATGGGTGAGGACGTCGAGTCGCGGCGCGCCTTCATCCAGCGCAACGCCAAGGACGTCCGCTTCCTGGACATCTAGCGCCTCCGGGATATCCAGGGCCTCCCGGAGGACCCGGGTCCCCGTTCCCACCCGTGCTCAAGCAAGCTTCGTAGAAGGGACCGACATCCGTGACGGATGCGAACAACCCCGACGCCCCTGAGGGCGGGGACTCCAGTGTGGAGGCCCCGCCGCGCGTGACCGACCGGATCGAGCCCGTCGACATCCAGGTCGAGATGCAGCGCAGCTACCTCGACTACGCGATGTCGGTCATCGTCGGCCGCGCCCTGCCCGACGTGCGCGACGGCCTCAAGCCGGTCCACCAGCGCGTGCTCTACGCGATGTACGACGGCGGCTACCGGCCCGACCGCGGCTACTTCAAGTGCGCCCGCGTCGTCGGCGACGTCATGGGCAACTACCACCCGCACGGTGACAGCGCCATCTACGACACCCTGGTGCGCCTGGCCCAGTGGTGGTCCATGCGGATGCCGCTGGTCGACCCCAACGGCAACTTCGGTTCGGCGGGCAACGACCCGGCAGCCGCCATGCGCTACACCGAGTGCAAGCTCGCGCCGCTGGCCATGGAGATGCTCCGGGACATCGACAAGGACACCGTCGACTTCCGGCCCAACTACGACGGCCGCTCCTCCGAGCCCGTCGTGCTGCCCGCCCGCTTCCCGAACCTGCTGGTCAACGGCTCCTCGGGCATCGCGGTCGGTATGGCCACCAACATCCCGCCGCACAACCTGCGCGAGGTCGCCGACGGCGTCAACTGGTACCTCGACAACCCCGAGGCGCAGGACGAGGAGCTGCTCGACCAGCTCATCGCGCGCGTCAAGGGCCCGGACTTCCCCACCCGCGGGCTCATCGTCGGCAAGCGCGGCATCGAGGAGGCGTACCGGACCGGGCGCGGCTCCATCACCATGCGCGCCGTGGTCGAGGTGGAGGAGGACAGGCGGGGCCGCCAGACCCTGGTCGTCACCGAGCTGCCCTACCAGGTCAACCCGGACAACCTCGCGCTCAAGATCGCCGACCTGGTCAAGGACGGCAAGGTCACCGGCATCGCCGACGTGCGCGACGAGAGCAGCGGCCGCACCGGACAGCGCCTGGTCATCGTGCTCAAGCGCGACGCCGTCGCCAAGGTCGTGCTGAACAACCTCTACAAGCACACCCAGCTCCAGGAGACCTTCGGCGCGAACATGCTCGCGCTGGTCGACGGGGTGCCGCGCACCCTGCGCCTGGACCAGATGATCCGGCACTGGGTCAAGCACCAGGTCGAGGTCATCGTCCGCCGGACCCGGTACCTGCTGCGCAAGGCCGAGGAGCGGGCGCACATCCTGCGCGCCCTGCTGCGGGCCATGGACCGCATCGACGAGGTCATCAACCTCATCCGGGCCAGCGCCTCCGCGGACCAGGCCCGCACCGGCCTGATGGACCTGCTGGAGATCGACGACATCCAGGCCCGCGCCATCCTCGACATGCAGCTGCGCAAGCTGGCCGCCCTGGAGCGCAACGCGCTGACGGCCGAGTACGACGAGCTCATGGCGCAGATCGCCGACTACAACGACATCCTCGAATCGGACACGCGCCAGCGGAGCATCATCCGCGACGAGCTCGGCGAGATCGTGGAGAAGTACGGCGACGAGCGGCGCACGCACATCATCCCCTTCGAGGGCGACATGCGCATGGAGGACTTCATCGCCGAGGAGGACGTGGTCGTCACGATCTCCCGCGGTGGGTACGCCAAGCGCACGCGCATCGACAACTACCGCGCCCAGAAGCGCGGCGGCAAGGGTGTGCGCGGGGCCCAGCTCAAGCAGGACGACATCGTCCAGCACTTCTTCGTCACCACCACCCACAACTGGATCCTGTGCTTCACCAACCAGGGCCGGGTGTACCGCACGAAGGCCTACGAGCTGCCGGAGGCCGCCCGCGACGCGCGCGGCCAGCACGTGGCGAACCTGCTCCCGTTCCAGCCGGGCGAGGAGATCGCGCAGATCATGGCGCTGCGCGACTACGAGGCCGCCCCGTACCTGGTGCTCGCCACCCGTGAGGGCCTGGTCAAGAAGTCCCGCCTGGAGGACTTCGACTCGGCGCGCGCGGCGGGCATCATCGCGATCAACCTGCGCGAGGACGACGAGCTGATCGCCGCCCGGCTGGTCTTCCCCGACGACGACCTGCTGCTGATCTCCAGCGACGCCCAGGCGATCCGGTTCCCGGCCTCCGACGAGTCGCTGCGCCCCATGGGCCGCGCCACCAGCGGCGTGATCGGCATGCGGTTCCTGGAGGACGACTACCTGCTGAGCATGGACGTCATCCGGCCCGGCGACGGCTCCACCGACGTCCTGGTCACCACCGAGAACGGCTACGCCAAGCGCACCCCCTCCGAGCAGTACCCGGTACAGAACCGCGGCGGCAAGGGCGTGCTGACGGCCAAGGTGGTGGAGGCCCGCGGCAAGCTGGTCGGCGCCCTGATGGTCGACCCCGAGGTGGACGAGGTCTTCGCGATCACCTCCGTGGGCGGTGTCATCCGCACCGGCGCCGACGAGGTCAAGCGGTCCGGTCGCACGACCATGGGCGTCCGGCTGATGAACCTGGACAAGGGCAACAAGATCGTGGCCGTGGCGCGCAACGCCGAGGCCGCCGAGGAGGAGGCCGTCGAGGAGGTCGAGTCCGCGCAGGAGGAGGCCGTCGACACGGCCGAGGACGCGAACGCGAACGACGAAGGCAACCCGGAGGCCTAGACTTCGCGTTAGGCCCCATATGGACCGCGGGGTTCGTTTTGTGCGAACCCCGCGGACACCCTGGTCGCGCCAATCACCCGTTCTCAAGGAAAGTCCAGCGGTAACGTTTCTATGTCTGACAACCAGCGGAACACCACCACGAACGAAACCGACCCGGACACGGCGGAGACCGCCGGGGGCGGGGACGTGGAGACGACCGAGAAGGACACGGCAGAAGCGGGGGCCGCCGTGACCACCGAGGTCGACGACAAGGCCGACCCGGCGCAGGACGCCGCGGAGGCCGACACGGCCGAGGAGTCCGGCGAGGAGTCGGGGAGGAAGTCCGGCGACGAGGACGGGGGTTCCGCCGACAAGGCGGACACCGCGTCCGAGGCCGCCGGAACGGCCGAGCCCGTGGCGGAGGACCGCGCCGAAGCGGGGGGAACGCCAGTGTCCGAATCGAAGACCTCGGTGCCTGAGGGCCCGAGCGCCGTGAAGGCGAGCCTGTCCAGCCGCAAGGCACACCTGTCGGTCTCCCGCGTGGAGCCGTGGTCGGTGATGAAGTTCAGCTTCGTCGTCTCCCTGGTGTGCTTCATCATCCTGTTCGTGGCGGTCGCGGTGATCTACGCGACGCTGTCGATGCTGGGTGTCTTCGACGAGCTGACCAACATGCTCACGGCGCTCCTGGAGGGCGACGGGACCGAGGACGAGCTCGGCCTCGACCCGGCCTCCTGGTTCTCCCCGGGCCGCGTCCTGGGGTACACCGGCGTGGTCGGCGCGCTGAACATCGTGCTGATCACCGCCCTGTCCACGGTGGGCGCCATGCTGTACAACCTCGTCGCCGACCTGGTCGGCGGCGTCGACGTGACGCTGTCCGAGGCCGAGTAGCACCGCCGTGAGGGCCCGGTCCCCGCTGGGGCCGGGCCCTCACGCGTTGGTCCCGAGCACTTCCGCACCCGGGTAAAATGGGAGGTGGAAAGGGACGCGTGAGCCGCGTCCCACCTCGCTTCCGCCCCGGATCACCGGTTCGCCCCGGTCCCGCCGATGCGGTAGAGTTCCACACGCAGCAAGGGCGTATAGCTCAGTCGGTTAGAGCGCATCCCTGATAAGGATGAGGCCCCAGGTTCAAGTCCTGGTACGCCCACACACGAAAAGGCTCCCCGCGGGGGGCCTTTTTCCATGCCCGCGCGCCACACGTGCGTCAGCGCCCGGCGCGCGGCCCGGTCCCGCCGGACGCGGTGTCGACAACGGGCCGAGTCGACGTGTCGACTCGTGCACGTGTCGACTCATGGACCTGTCGACCCCCGGAGCCGTCAGCCGCACGTGCTGACCCTCCCGGCGAGCGCGGCGTTGAGCTCGCACACCATGTCCTCGGGGTGCGGGTCGGTCGAGCCCGGGCGGATCTGCGTGTCCACGTGGTCCCGCAGCACCTCGCTCACGTACGGGTAGTAGGGGGTGCGCGGCCGCAGCAGCCCCTCGCCGACGGCGTCGCGCAGCTCCTCCCAGTACCGCACGTCCCTGTCCTCGGCGTCGCTCAGCCGGTAGCCGCTGCCGCGCGCGGGGAGCAGCCCGGCCTCCCGGAACTCCGCCTGGGCGTCCTGCCCCGTCATGGCCGCGACCAGGCTCCAGGCCTCGTCCCGGTGCGGCGACTCCCCGGTGACCGCCAGGCTGTTGCCGCCGAGCACGGCCGCGGGCAGCCGGAGCACTCCGAACGCGGGGTCGCCGCCCTCGGCCTCCCCCGCCCAGCCGACCCAGCGCAGCCCCTCCCGGAGCGTCTCGGCGCTCTCGGAGTCGGCCTGGAGCTGGGGCACGACGCGGGGCCAGTGGCGCATGAACACCACCTCGCCGCCGCGGAACCGGTTCAGGCTCTCGGTCTCGGTCTCCTCCAGGGCCGCGCGCGGGATGACGCCCCCGGCCTCGGGGTCCAGCCCCGCCTCCAGCACCTCCAGGCCCTGGAACTCCCCGCTCGCCCCGGCGGAGGTGACACAGCCGCCCTCCGCCCCGCCGCCGTCCGCCCCGTCCGCGCCGTGGAAGGTCCCCCGGCTGTCCGCCTCCAGGCCGGGGTGCCCGCCGAGGACGAACTCCAGGGCGTTGACGGTCAGGCCCTCGTAGTCGCCGAACTGGCCCGTGTACCCGTGGTCCAGGCCGTGCTCGTCGCGCACCTCGTCCGCTAGGCCGAGCAGCCCGTGCCAGCCGTCCTCCTCGATCCGGTCGGTGACCTCCTCGGGGCCGACCAGGTCGGCGCGGTAGTAGAGCAGGCCCACGTCCATGTGGAACGGCACCGCCCGCGCCCGGCCCTCGTAGCACACCGCGTCCCGGGCGCGGCCCAGGAAGCCCTCCCACGCCAGCGGGCCGTCGTCCCCGGTGTCCACCTCCGCCAGCCAGCCCCGTTCGTGGAACTCCGGCACCCACTGGTTGTCGAGGAGGAGGGCGTCGTAGGCCGCCGGGTCGGCCTGCATCGCCACGACCATCTGCGAGCGCTGCTCGTCCGCCCGGGGCGAGAGCCACCGGACGTCGACCTCCCACCCCTCGTTCTCCGCCTCCCAGCGCTCGATGAGCCGCGTGTACACCCCGCCCCCGCCCGCGTCCCCCGTGGCGGTGACGTCCACGGGGAGGGCGACGCGCAGGACCCGTTCGTCCCGCTCGCCCCGTGCGTCGCAGGCGGCGGAGCCCAGCAGCAGGAGCGACAGGACCGCGCACGTGAGCGGCCGCGGCGGCCTCGGGCGGGCCCTCACGGGGTCGCCGCCCTGGTCCCGGCCACGATGCCGTAGACGACCTGTTCGAGTTCGTCGGCGCGCGGGTGGTGGCACTCGGCCCCCGCGCCCGCCAGCCGGCTGAGCAGCCCGTCCCCACCGCACCCCTCGTTGCCCACGGAGACCACGTGCACCCGCACGCGCTCGTCGAGGCCCTCCATCACGGCGGCCACGTCGTCCGCCCGCGCGCCGCCGCGCGGCTCGGGGAGGGCGACGCCGTCGGTGAGGACGACCAGCGCGCAGGCGCCGGGCTCCCCCGGCCGGTCGGCGCAGGACCCCAGCTCCTCGGCGCCGTCGCGGATCGCGTCGGCCAGCGGGGTGGCCGGGAACTCGGCGGTCAGTGCGTCGATCTCCTCGCGCGCCAGCTCCTCCCGGCGCGCGTCCATGCCCGGTTCCGGGGGCAGGACGCGCTCCTGGCCGGTGACGTCGTTGCCCGGTCCGCCCTCGGGGAAGGTCCAGACCCCCACGGTGTCCTGCTCCCCCAGGAGGCCGACTGCGGTCCGCGCCAGCTCCTGTGCGGTCGCCAGCCGGGTGCCGCCCGTGCCGGGGGCGCTCATGGAGTCGGAGCGGTCCACGACGAGCAGGACCTCGACCGGGGCGCGGGAGCGCGCCTGCTGCCGGAGACCGGACTCCAGCCGCTCCCGCCACTCCTCGTCCCGCCGGGCCGAGTTGAGGTGCGTGACCTCCATGAGGGACCGCTCCGACTCCCCGCCGACCATGGCGCCCTCCACCGTCCGGTAGCCCTGGAAGGCCGCTGTCCCCCGGGGCCGCCGCATCCACTCCCCGAACGCCGCCGCCTCCCGTTCGACCCCGTCGTCGCCGCCCCAGTCCAGCCGTACGAACGGGTGGTCCAGGCCGGGCGTCTCGGAGAAGTAGACCGGCACCAGGGGCTCGTCCGGTTCCTCGCCCGTCGGCCCGCACCCGGGGCCGAGCTGCCCGCCAGCGTTGTAGGCGTTGACCGCGTACTCGGTGCTGAACACCCCGACGGAGGCGGGGTCCGCGTCCCCGCCGCGCAGCGCGCACAGCAGGCCGAGGTTGCCCTCGGCGTCGAGTCCGGCCGAGGTCGCGCGGGCCTCCGCGATCTGGATCTCCTCGGCGCCCCCGTCCCCGTAGGCGGAGTACAGGGCCTCGGTCTGGATCAGCGCCGAGACCGAGGCCTCCGGCGAGGGGCGGGCCAGGAGGAGCCCGGCCTCCGCCGCCGCGGCCGTGCAGACGACGAGGTTCGAACGCGCGCCGCTCGGGTCGGTCCCGGAACAGGCGGGGATGTCGCCCGCGGACGCGGGCAGTCCCAGCACCACGGGTGTGAGCCTGGTGGCGCTCCCCTCCCCGGCCGCCAGGCCGGGCGCGTCGCCCGGATCCCCGCGCAGCAGGGCGACGTCCGCGCTGGAGTCCGGCAGCCAGACGTGCGGACGCGGTCCCGCGCGCAGGTCGGTCCACCCCTCGCGCAGCAGCTCGCGCGTCAGCGCGGCCCCGCCCGCCACGGTGACGCTGACGCGCACGGGCACGCAGCCGCTCCTCTCGTCCCGGCCGCCGAGGTACGCGGAGAAGTCGTCGGCGGCCCGCTGGACGACGGCGTGCTGGTCCGGGGTGGTGAGCACGGTGAGCTCGGTGGGCGGGGCGCACTGGAGGCCCGCTCCCAGGTGGCCGTTGGCCCGCAACCAGTACGTGCCGTTCGGGACGAGGGTGAGCAGTGCGACGGCGGCGACGGCGAGGGGCCAGACCGGCCGGCCGGTCCCGCGTCCCCCTCCCGGTGGCCTCGTGGGGCCGCCTCCCCGAGCGGGGGCGCTCCTCGTCTCCTGCCCGCCCCCGCCGTGCCTGCGCGCGGGCTCGCGGGCGGCCCGTGTGCGCCAGGACTCCCTCACGGAGGCGCGTCGCGCGTAGTAGAAGCGCATGACGGCGGCATGCGCCCTCTCGTGGCGCGAGGGGTCGTCCGCCGTCTCGATCAGCAGCGGCTCCCCGGTGTCCTCCTCGACCAGGCGGACGAAGTCCGGGTGCGCGGCGAACCGCGAGGAGCACCGGGCGTGCAGGTAACCGGTCCTCTCCTGGTGCCGGAAGACCACGCCGACCAGCAGGCCGTGGGTGAACACGGCGGTGCCGGAGAACCCCTCCCAGGAGACCTTGTTGACGTACTCGTGCTGGATGTCGAGCCTGAGTTCCCTGTTGATCTCGCCCTCGAGCGGGCGCAGGGTCCCGTTGAGGTGTTTCAGCTCCGGAATCCGGTCACTCAGCACCAGGTCGGGATAGCCGGGCGCGTCGTATTCCTGCTTCCTGTACCCGGAGAACCCGCCCCAGCGCACCCGGGGCCGCGGCTGGCGCACCTTCAGCCGCAGCAGGGCGACGTCCATCGCCTCGTCCGACCAGAGGACGGTGCACCCGACGAGCTTCCTGGGGTGCGCGGTGCCCAGGTACACGCTGACGCGGTCGTGGTCGTCGAGCACGTGTGCCGCGGTGAGGACGAGTGTGGGACCGACGAGGTAGCCGGTTCCGCCGCCGCCCCCTCCTCCGCGCGTCGTGACGCGGACGTCCGCGATGAACCTCTTGTCCACTAGCGGTCCGGAGTCTCGTCGCCCTCTGGAACGGGCCTGTTCCGGGAGGAGATCGCGAGGTTCCCTCCGTCCGCGCCGGTCAGGGCGAGCTTCAGCGTGATCCTGTGCGTGTCCTTGCGGCCGACCTTCCCGTCGGCCCCGAGGGAGACCACGCCGAAGCTCACACCGGCCTTCCCTGCTCCTTCCTCGTGCGCCTCCAGGAGGAGTTCGACCTCGGCCTCGACGATCTCGATGCCGATCTCGTGCCCCTCCCCCTTCCGCCGCGCCGCGGCGAGCTCCTGGCGCAGTTCGTCGATGGCCTGGGACAGCCCGATGGTGGACACCTGGTGACTCCCTTGGGGGTGTTTCGTCGTGGGGGTGGCGGGAACGGGGGCGTGGTCTACGTCACAGGACGGGTGTGACGGCCAGTTTTCCACGTCGGCCCGTCCCTAACAGGGTGTTTTCCGCTGTACCTCACTGTTCTCGGACGGAGCGCGCGGCTTCTCCCTGTTCAGGCCCCTCTCCGCCCGGAAGCCGACTCGGCGCCATGTCGACTCGTCGACCCGCCGACATGTCGTCCGTCCGACGCGGGGTCGTGGCTGGTCACGGGACGCGAGCCACCGGCAGTGCCATCCATCTGACCGACCGTTCGGTCAGGACACGGCTTTCGAGCTGGGAAAAGTGGGCCCCGGTGTAGAAAGTGCCTTGGGTCACATGTCATGGTGTCCTGGGGCTCAGTCCGGTGTCGGACATGTCCTTCCTGTCGCTTGTGCGACTGGAGGGACGGGTGATTGTCACCGTGACTGCCGGGATCAGGAGCCCACGAGCGGAATCCGACCTCCGGTCGGTAGAGAACATACGGAGCACCAATGGCAACTTCCGACTCGACGGCCCCAGGGCCGGGCGGCGCGATCGAGACCAGGGAGCGGCGGCGCGTCCTCGCCGGGACCATGGTCGGCACCACCATCGAGTGGTACGACTTCTTCATCTACGCGCAGGCCGCCGGTCTCGTGCTCGCACCCCTGTTCCTGTCGCCGCTGACCGACGCCAGCCCGGGGCTGGCCCAGGTCCTGTCCTTCGCGACCATCGGCATCTCCTTCCTCTTCCGGCCGCTCGGCGCGATCGTCGCGGGCGCCCTCGGCGACAGGTTCGGCCGCAAGCGCGTGCTCGTGGCGACCCTGGTCATGATGGGACTCGCCACCTGCCTGATCGGCGTGCTGCCCACCTACGCCCAGATCGGCGTGGCCGCTCCCGTCCTGCTGATCCTCCTGCGCATCCTCCAGGGCTTCTCCGCGGGCGGGGAGTGGGGCGGCGCGGCGCTGATGTCGGTGGAGCACGCGCCGGTCGGCAAGCGCGGCTTCTTCGGCGCCTACCCGCAGATCGGCGTCCCCTGCGGCATGATCCTGGCGACCTTCGTCGTGTGGGTCATCACCACCGCCATCGGCCCGGAGGCGTTCCTGGAGTGGGGCTGGCGCATCCCCTTCCTCCTGTCCTTCCTGCTGATCATCATCGGCCACCTCATCCGCAAGTCCGTGGAGGAGTCCCCGGTCTTCAAGCTCATGCAGGCGCGCAAGGCCGAGACCTCCGCTCCGCTGGGCCGCCTGTTCCGCGAGCACACCCGGGAGGTCGTCCTCTCCGCGCTGATCTTCATCGCCAACAACGCCGCCGGGTACCTCGTCATCGCCTACCTGGCGACCTACGCCTCCCGGCCGGTCGAGGAGTTCGGCCTCGGCATGGACCGCGGCCCCGTGCTCCTGGCGACCACCCTCGCCTCGTTCGGCTGGCTCGTCTCCACGCTCTACGGCGGCATCCTGAGCGACAGGCTCGGCCGGGTGCGGACCTTCCAGCTCGGCTACCTGCTGCTGGCCGCCTGGTCCGTGCCGATGTGGTTCATGGTCGACACCGGCAACATCTACCTGTACTTCGCGGGCGTCTTCGTCTTCACGCTCACCCTGGGCCTGAGCTACGGCCCCCAGTCGGCGCTGTACGCGGAGATGTTCCCGGCCGAGGTCCGCTACTCCGGCGTGTCCATCGGCTACGCCCTCGGCGCGATCCTCGGCGGCGCCTTCGCGCCCACGATCGCCGAGCTGCTGCTCACCGAGACCGGCGCCTCGTGGACGATCGGCGTCTACATCGTCGTGGCCTGCGCGGTCTCCTTCCTCGGGGTCTCCCTGGTGAAGGAGCCCAAGGGCGTCGACCTGCACGCGGGCGGCACCGAGCCGACCACGGCCAGGAAGTAGGAGGTGACGGGGCGGCGGGCCGGTCCTCCGGCCCGCCGCCCCGTCCCCTGTCGCCTTGTCGTCCTGTCGTCCCGTCGCCTTGTCGATCTACCGACCTGACGTCCCGCCGCCCCGGGGCGCGCTCACCGGCCCCGTGACTCCGCGCGCTGGCGCGCCGGGCCCCGGCGGTCCCGGTCCAGTTCGTAGGCGGTGTTGACCAAGGCGATGTGGGACAGCGCCTGGGGGAAGTTGCCGACCAGCCGCCGCGCGTCCGTGTCGTACTCCTCCGCCAGCAGCCCCACGTCGTTGCGCAGGCTCAGCAGGTGCTCGAAGATCCCCCTGCCCTCCTCCACGCGGCCCTGCATGACGAGGTTGTCCACCAGCCAGAACGTGCAGGGCAGGAACACGCCCTCGCCGGGGGGCAGGCCGTCCACGTGCCGGGTCTCCTCGTCCATGGAGTAGCGCTGGACCAGGCCGCCGCTGCACAGCTCCCGCTGGATCGCGTCCACGGTCCCCCGCATGCGCTCGTCGGTGGCCGGGAGGAAGCCGACGGTGCTCGCCATCAGGAGCGAGGCGTCCAGGGACGCGGAACCGTAGTACTGGGTGAAGGTCCGCCGTTCGGGGTCGTACCCGTTCTCGCACACGTCCCGGAAGATCTCCTCGCGCAGGCGCTTCCAGTCGTCCAGCGGGCCCTCCAGCCCGAACCTCTCGACCGCGCTGACGGCCCGGTCCGCCGCGGTCCACGCCATGATCTTGGAGTGCGTGAAGTGCCGCCGGGGTCCTCGCATCTCCCAGATCCCGTTGTCGGGGTCCTGCCAGTGCGACTCCAGGAAGTCCATCAGGTGCCGCTGGAGCTGCCAGGCCGGTTCCTGCGGCGGGGGCCC